>CBDUKY010000007.1:0-21990 GCA_965367925.1 uncultured Pseudomonadales bacterium
TCAGTTTGGCTTACCTTTTATCAAGGTCTTACGAATTAAAGATGCAACAGACCTTGAGCTTATTGATGAGTATCCCGACAGTGAGGGGATACTGCTTGATGCTCATGTGGTTGGGCAGTTTGGTGGTACAGGGAAAACAATTGATTGGACCCAGTTGACGGATATTAGTATTCCCATGCTGTTAGCTGGTGGGCTGACGCCAGAGAATGTTGCCGAAGCAATAAGAATTGTTGCGCCTTATGGTGTCGATGTAAGTAGTGGTGTTGAGCGTGAACCAGGGAAGAAAGACCCTGAAAGGCTCCGCGCGTTTTTTAAAGCAGTAGAGTGTGCCGATAGGAGTAGTGTAGATGGTTAATTCAATCGTCGGAGATAATGCCACCGCAAAATTGCCCGATGATAAAGGCCGATTTGGTCTCTATGGTGGCCGCTATGTGTCTGAAGTGCTTATTGCTGCACTCGATGAACTGACAACGGAATACAATAGACTAAAGGATGACCCGGACTTTATTCGTGAATACGAAGAGGATCTGAAACATTATGTTGGCCGTCCGTCACCACTGTATTTTGCGGAGCGACTAACTAAAGAAGTAGGGGGCGCACGGATTTTATTAAAGCGTGAAGATCTAAACCACACAGGTGCCCACAAAATTAATAACTGCATCGGCCAGGCACTACTTGCGAAGCATATGGGTAAGCCTCGAGTGATCGCAGAAACTGGTGCAGGTCAGCATGGTGTTGCTTCTGCAACTGTTGCTGCGAGGTTCGGTCTAAAGTGTTGTGTCTATATGGGTAGCGAGGATATTGCGCGCCAGAGTCTAAATGTCTACAGAATGAAACTGCTGGGTGCTGAAGTTATTCCTGTTGATAGTGGTTCAAAGACGCTGAAGGATGCTTTAAGCGAAGCAATGCGAGACTGGGTGACAAATGTCGATGATACCTATTACATTATTGGTACTGTCGCGGGCCCGCATCCTTATCCGATGTTGGTTCGAGATTTTCAAACCGTTATTGGTAAGGAAACCAGAGTCCAGTGTCAGGCACAGTATAATCAACTCCCCGATGCAGTTGTTGCTTGCGTCGGCGGTGGTTCAAATGCGATGGGGATTTTCCACCCCTTCATTGAAGACCCAGACGTACGATTAATCGGCGTTGAACCTGCCGGTCTTGGGCTTGAAACAGGCCAGCACGCGGCACCACTAAATGTTGGCGGTGTAGGTGTCCTCCACGGTAATAAAACTTATCTTATGCAGGATGAAGATGGCCAAATTCTGGATACACATTCCGTATCAGCGGGTCTTGATTATCCGGGCGTTGGACCAGAACACGCCTGGCTTAAAGACATCAAACGGGCAGAGTATGTTTCCATTGGTGATGAAGAAGCGCTTGATGCATTCCGTCAGTTGAATTTATTAGAAGGCATCTTGCCTGCCCTTGAGTCAGCCCATGCAGTTGCTTATGCGAGGAAGTTAGCAAAGCAAATGGATAAGGACGAGATCGTCGTGGTGAATCTTTCTGGTCGTGGCGATAAGGACATTCCAACCCTGGCGAAAATTGATGGGATTTCCATTTCTTAATTCTTCAATCTTCAATTAAGTAAATCTAGAGACTATATAGCTGGAGTATCACGTGGGTCGTATTGCGAACTGTTTCGCCAAACTAGCTGAAGAAAAGCGCAAAGCGCTAATTCCTTATATCGTTGCCGGTGATCCAATTGAATCGATCACGGTGCCTGTAATGCATGAAATGGTGAAGCAGGGCGCAAACATTATTGAACTCGGCGTACCCTTCACAGATCCAGAGGCAGAGGGACCGGTGATTCAACTGGCGCACGAAAGAGCCCTTAAAAACCATACCTCCCTGCGCCGGACCATGGAAATGGTCGCTGAGTTTCGTAAGCAGGACAATGAAACCCCTGTATTGCTGATGGGTTATGTTAATCCCATCGAAGTGATGGGTTATGAAAATTTTGCCACCACAGCAGCGGCAGCAGGTGTAGATGCAACCCTACTGGTTAATGTGCCGCCAGAAGAAGGAGAACTGCTTGATCAGTCCCTACTTGCTCATGGGATCGATTGTATCTACCTGCTTGCGCCGACAACGACGGATGATCGAGTGGCTTATCTCGCCTCGAAAAGCCGCGGTTTCGTCTACTATGTTTCCTTAAAGGGAACCACGGGTGCAAACACAATCAATTTTGATGAGGTTGAAGCCCGTTTTAATCACCTGAAGAAATCTTGCCCACTGCCACTTGTTGTTGGCTTCGGGATCAAGGATCCAGCGTCAGCAGCCAGGGTCGCGGAATTTGCCGATGGTTCTGTTGTTGGCACAGCCGTTGTTAATATTTTTGCTGAGAATGCACAGACCCCTGACAATATTTTACCAACAGTTGGATCACTTATAGCGAGTATGCGAGAGGCAATGGATGCCGGTTAATAGTTCTGAGGAACTTGATAGCTGGTTAGAAAGGATTCAACAGCTGCATCCTGTTGCATGGGATCTTGGTCTCGACCGCGTCGGTGCTGTGGGTAAAAAGATGGGGCTGCTTAAACCTGCCAGAAATGTGATTCTGGTGGCTGGTACAAACGGCAAGGGTTCCTGCTGTGAGTATCTTGCCAGCCTTTGTGCTGAAAAAGGGCTAAGTCACGGCAAAACCACTTCGCCATTTTTCATCAAATACAATGAACAATTTATTGTCGATGGTATCCCCGTATCAGACCAGGAGATTGTCGATGCACTGGCGCTTATTGATACTGCGCGGGGTGACATATCTCTAAGTTATTTTGAATTTGGCGCACTAGCCGCTTTGCAAATATTCAAACGACGGCAGGTCGATGTGGCGATTCTTGAAATTGGTCTCGGTGGTCGTCTCGATGCGATGAATATCGTTGATCCAGATGTTTCAATTATTACCAAAATTGCGCTAGACCATGAAGAGTGGCTTGGTACTGACCTGGACACTATCGCTATTGAAAAGGCCGGGGTGATGCGCAAAGGCAAACCAGTGGTCACAGTAGATCCGACACCACCAGAAAGCCTGGGGCAGGAGATAACCCGGCAACAGGCAGTTCCGCTGCGTCTTGGTACTGAATTCACATTTAATGATTTTCAGCTGGATTTTGATGATATCAAGCGAGATCTATCAGGTGGTCATTTACCTGAGTACAGCCTGCTCGCAGCAGTGATGGCAATGGCAGCGCTTGGTTTCATGCCGTCCCAGGCCGAGCTTAATAAGGTCATAGCCGAAACCCGTTTAATGGGTCGGTTTCAGATTATCGATGGATCACCCCAGGTGATACTTGATGTGGCGCATAATCCTAATGCTGCAGAGCGCCTTGCCAGTAAATTAGCAGAAGCAGGGATCAGTGGTCTGCAGGCAGTCGTGGCCGTTTACGCCGACAAGGACATTCCCCAGGTATTTCAACACCTGGCACCATTTATTAGTAACTGGCACTTCCCGCAATTAGCCCAACCAAGGGCTGCGACCGTTGAGCAATTGAACGCGCATTTGATCAACTGTTGTGGGTCAACAGGGCAGAGTTATGCTACAGTAGCCGAGGCTTTCGAAGCTGCAAAAAGCAATTGTAACGATGGAGAATCATTGTTGGTCTTCGGCTCATTTCCTATTGTTGCGGGTGTTTTGAAGCATCTCGGCAAATCAGCGTACCCAATGTAGGATGAAGGGTTAGGTGGACACTAGGCTTAAGCAAAGAGTGATTGGTGCCGTTGTGCTGACTGCACTGGCGATCATCATCCTACCCATGTTACTCGATGGTTCAGCAGAACATCGGGCGAAAATCGAATCTGCCATTCCCGAACCCCCGGCAATAGAAATTACTAGTCTCAACGTCAATCAAGTCCGTGAAAAAATGGTCGAGATGGAGGCGCAAAGTGCGACTCGTTTACCTGAGGTTCTGAAAGACGAGGTAAAGTCTCCGGAAGAGGCACCTTCCTTTAGTCTTAATGACAACGGACTGCCTATTAGTTGGTCATTAAAACTAGGTAGTTTCAAAAACAAAGACAATGCAACCCGGCTCCGGCAGTCACTGAGAGACGCAAATTATCGTTGCTACATTATTAGTACCGAACCTGACCCTGAACCTGTATATCGGGTCTACGTTGGTCCTATGCTAGACAAGCTAAAGCTCCAGGCTGCGGCAGTGGAACTACAGAAACAATTTGATCTTAAAGGTACGATAGTTCGCTATCGTATTGAGGACGATAGGAATCAACTCGGTGGATAACACAACACATGGTTGAATTGAGTGTCGTTGATTGGTGCATTTTTGCTGTGGTCGCGGTGTCCACCTTTATCAGCTTCTATCGCGGCTTTGTCAAAGAAGCCTTGTCCCTACTGACGCTGATCGCAGCGATGGTGATTTCACGCCTATTTGGCGCACAAGCGTCAACATTACTGGTGGGATATATCGACATTCCATCGATTCGCTATGCGGTTGCATATGCAGGTTTGTTTTTCTCGGTCATGATTATTGGCGGGATCGTCAATATGCTCCTTGGTCAGGTTATTCGTCTGGCAGGTCTTGGTGGCTTTGATCGTACCCTGGGTATGGTATTTGGGTTTTCCCGCGGCGTCTTGATCCTTGTCGTGATTATCGCGGTACTCGGACGATTCGGCATTGCGGAATCTAGTTGGTGGCAGGAGTCCAGGTTTATTCCTGAATTTGTCGCCCTGGGTGATTGGTTGCAGATGATTGGCGCAGAAAACGCCGAGAAGATGTTTGAGCAAGTGAACGGTGAACCCACTCGTGTGAGTGAGTCTTAAACTAAAACGTTAAATAGGTAAAAGCTATGTGTGGCATCGTAGGTATTGTAGGAAAAGGTGAGGTCGGCTACGACCTGTATGACGCGCTAACGATTCTGCAACATCGCGGACAGGACGCTGCGGGTATCGTCACCTGTGAAGGCGACAGGGTTAATTTACGCAAGAGCAATGGATTAGTTCGTGACGTCTTTCATCAAGGGCACATGAACAAGCTACGTGGAAACATGGGTATTGCTCATGTCAGGTATCCAACGGCTGGCACATCAAGCTCAGCGGAAGCGCAGCCTATGTACGTGAATTCACCCTTTGGCATTTGTATTGCGCACAATGGCAACCTGACGAATGAAGATTCGCTCAACGAGGACCTGTTCCGGACCGATCGTCGGCATATCAACACATCCTCCGATTCTGAAGTTTTACTCAACGTATTTGCACACGAGCTACAAAATATTGCTGGGATGCAGCCAACCCCTGAAGAAATCTTTCAGGCGGTAGAGCGGGTTCATGAAAGGGCTATTGGCGCCTATGCGGTAGTCCTGATGATTGTGGGTTATGGCATTGTTGGTTTTAGAGACCCAAATGGTATACGGCCGATCTGCTATGGGAAACGTCAGACCCCAGCTGGCACCGAGTATATGATTGCCTCAGAAAGCGTTGCGCTTAGTGTTGCAGGTTTTGATCTAATCGCTGATGTTGAGCCAGGTGAGGCGGTATATATCCAGACTAATGGTCGACTTCATACGCAGCAGTGTAGTCGGGCACCTGTTTACAACCCTTGCATTTTTGAGCATGTCTATCTTGCCAGACCAGATTCCATCATTGATGGTATCTCTGTCTATAAAGCACGGTTGAAAATGGGTGAGAAGCTAGCAGACAAGATTCTTAGAACTTATCCGGATAATGATATCGATGTGGTTATACCCATCCCTGATACCAGCTGTACTGCCGCCTTACCCATGGCGCATAGGTTAGGGGTGAAATACCGGGAAGGGCTGGTGAAGAACCGGTATATTGGCCGAACCTTTATCATGCCGGGCCAACAACAGCGCTTAAAGTCCGTCAGACAAAAACTCAACACCGTTGAATTAGAGTTTAGAGACAAGAATGTGCTTTTAGTCGACGACTCGATTATTCGTGGCACAACATCCAGACAAATTGTTCAAATGGCCAGAGAAGCAGGCGCGAGAAAGGTCTATCTCGCGTCAGCCGCACCGCCAGTCAGGTATCCCAATGTCTATGGCATCGATATGCCAGCAGCCTGTGAATTTGTTGCCCATGGCAACACCATCGAAGAGATTGCCGATTATGTTGGCGTCGATTGGCTTATTTATCAGGATCTGGAAGATCTAAAACAGTGTGCGCTAGGTATAAATGACCAGGTCCGAGAATTCGATTGCAGCGTCTTTGACGGAAACTATGTCACAGGCGGTGTAGATGAAGAATACCTGAACCGGATTGAAGAGAAGCGAAATGACAGCGCCAAGAATCTCCGGTCATCGATCGACTCAGAGATTATCGAACTACACAATCAAGCGTAGCCACTCAAGCACGATCAGCTGCCTGATATGAAACACGGTTGCTGCATAGCTATCGATGTGAGGTTTCGTATATGAAGACTATAGGTTGATACAAAATATGCAGAATTCCATACAGCAATCCATTGACCAGATTGGATCAATATTGCTTGGCAAGGAACATCAAATTAAATTGGCCCTGACCTGCTTGTTCTCTGGTGGCCATTTGTTAATTGAGGACTTGCCTGGTATGGGTAAGACAACCCTGGCTCATACTCTCGCAGCAACCCTTGGTTTGAGTTTTAACCGCATTGAATTTACCAGTGATCTGTTACCAGCAGATATTCTTGGTGTGTCCATTTTTGACCGGGAAGCGAGTAAATTCACATTTCATCCAGGACCTGTTTTTAATCAGCTATTGTTAGCTGACGAGATCAATCGTGCGACCCCGAAGAGCCAGAGTGCATTACTTGAAGCGATGGAAGAAAAACAGGTCACTATTGAAGGGGAGACGCGCCCCCTACCAAAACCGTTTTTTGTTATCGCAACCCAGAATCCAAATTCCCAGGCAGGTACATTTCCATTGCCCGAGTCTCAACTAGACAGATTTCTAATGCGGATAGAGCTTGGTTATCCTGACCCAGCGGCTGAAAGAATCCTGATGAAGGGAGAAGACCGCCGCGCTGCGCTTGCAAGGCTCAGCTCAATAGTTTCTGCAGAGACCCTTGTAGACATCCAGGCCAGGTGCGCCGAAGTAAAAGTGTCAGATGCCTTGTTGGACTACATTCAAAGACTAGTCGCCTTTACCAGAGAAACGCCTGATTTTGCTTATGGTCTATCACCACGAGGTGCGCTGGCGCT
Organism: uncultured Pseudomonadales bacterium; assembly: GCA_965367925.1. Lineage (GTDB taxonomy): Bacteria > Pseudomonadota > Gammaproteobacteria > Pseudomonadales > Azotimanducaceae > JAHRVQ01. The sequence continues at coordinate 7,156 of CBDUKY010000007.1, forward strand.
GCTCGGTTGTGCCCGCAGTTGGGCATATATTGACGGTCGAAATCATGTTGTGCCAGAGGACGTGCAAGCAGTTCTGCCAGCTGTTGTCGAACACAGGCTACGTGAAGCAGCAGATTTTTCTGGTCATGGTGGTACTGCGTTAGCACAAAGACTCCTGACTCAAGTAGACGTCATCGGGTAAAGGTGCCTAATGTCTTCAATCGAAGTCAACGAAGCACCACCTGAAAGCCAGTTCTGGCGATCCATACGGTTTCAAAAGTGGCTTAATAAACGTATGCCACCCTCACAACAGATTACCCTGCATCAAAAAAATATTTTTATTTTGCCAACCCGCAACGGTCTTTTCTTCGTCATTCTGATCCTGTTTATGATGCTCGCGGGAATTAACTATCAAAATAGTCTGATCTTTGGTCTGGCTTTTTTGCTCACCAGCTTGTTTATGGTCAGTATCCTGCATACCTATCGCAATCTTTCTGGTTTAACACTAAAAGCAGGCCAGGCGACACCAGCATTTGCAGGTGAAGATGCTGAATTTGATGTCACCTTATCAAGGCAAGGGAAACGGACCTACGAAGCACTTAATCTGGGTTGGAACGCTGACCTGATGCAGGGTGCAGATCTGCTAGATGAGACAATGGTAAAGGTGCGGTTGTTTGTGCCAACCCAATCCAGAGGGTTGTTTAATCCAGGGAGATTATTAATCCAAACTCATTATCCAGTGGGTCTGTTTCGCGCCTGGTCGTGGATAGACTTGAATATGAGTACAGTGGTCTACCCCAGACCTATACCTGCAGGAGAAGTACCCACAGCAACCACATCGACCAATGAGGGGGAGACAGTACACAGGCAGGGTGTTGATGACTTCTATGGCTTTAAAGCATATCGAGAAGGGGATTCACTCCGGCATATTGCCTGGAAATCCTATGCCCGCACAGACGACATGTTGGTGAAAGAATTTGCCGCCTTTGTAGACAGGAGAGTCTGGCTAGACTGGAATTACTTTCCTGGAATGGACAGAGAGGCGCGACTTTCCCGGCTTACCTACTGGGTAATTATTCTCTCAAAAACCGAAGATGATTATGGGTTGAAGTTACCGGGACTTGAAATTCCACCTGCCCGTGGGCCGGAACATCGTCTCAAACTCCTAAAAACCCTTGCTCTGTTTGAAGCGCCATGACTGGTTATCAAATTCCACGAAATAGTCTGGCATGGCTACTGGTATCCCAGGTCGCCGTTATTGCCCCGCATGTGGTCAGATTGCCTCTCTGGGTGATGGTAGTAGCCGCAGTCTGTATTGCCTGGCGCGTGATGATCTATCAAGGCCGCTGGTCTTATCCGGGCCGGCTCGTTAAAACCTTGTTAGTCGTTGGTGGATTTGCCGGCGTGCCACTGGGCTACGCGAAGTTGTTTGGTGTGGAACCTGCGGTTGCCTTATTGGTCGTTGCATTCGTCCTGAAGCTGTTGGAAATGCATCATAAGCGGGATGCCTACGTGGTTATCCTGTTAGCCTATTTTGTCTGCATTACACAATTTCTATTTGATCAGTCGATTCCATTTGCCCTCTATACATTCGGCTGCGTGATACTAATTACCGCAGCACTGGTCGGTTTGTATCAGACAAGATCGCATTTAAATCCACTAAAGACCCTTCGAACCTCTGTGTTACTCATCTCCCAGGCATTGCCTCTGATGGTGGTGTTATTCGTCCTTTTTCCAAGAATCTCTCCCTTGTGGACCGTACCCATGCCAACGGAGATGGCAAAGACGGGGGTGAGTGACTCCATGTCGCCTGGTGATTTTGTCAGTCTGGCTCAATCTGATGAACTGGTATTCAAGGCGACGTTTGACGCTGAACCACCATCTTTTAGCCAACTATATTGGCGTGGTCTGGTCTTAACGGAGTTCGACGGTCGCACCTGGACCCAAAATGAACCGCTCTTGCGTCGCAGCGTCTGGCGCTATCGTCAGGCGGAGCCAGGATGGGTGAATGATATCGAGTATCTTGGTGCGACCCAGAGCTACGATATTATTCTTCAACCTAGTCAGCAAAACTGGATGTTTAGTCTGGCCATGCCTGAACTGAGTACAGACAGGGATTTCGTTATTCTGCGAGATTTCAGGATGGCATCGATCAAACCCATCAGACAGAAACTTCGTTACAAGCTAACCTCGCATCTCGACTATAGGATTGATCGGCAGCTAAACGACTTCTGGACGTATCGTTATACCCGGCTCCCTGAAGACGGTAATCCGCAGTCAAGGCAACTCGCCAGGCAAATGCAAGCAGCAGCCACCGACAATGGGGACTATATAAACGATGTATTGAGAATGTTTAACCAGCAAGGGTTCGTCTATACCTTAAAACCACCTGGATTAGGTGCGAATTCAATTGACGACTTCTTGCTCAGAACCAGGCGAGGTTTTTGCGAACACTATGCAGGCGCATTTACCTTTATGATGCGTGCCGCTGGCATTCCTGCCCGTGTGGTCGTTGGCTATCAGGGCGGAGAATACAATCCGAACGGCAACTTTGTCTCTGTACGACAGTTTGATGCACATGCCTGGACGGAAGTCTGGTTAGCAGACCGGGGTTGGGTTCGAGTCGATCCGACCTCAGCTGTTGCTCCGGATAGAGTTGAACGTGGACTCGAGGCGGCCGTCGAACAGGAAGAGACCTTCCTCGCAGATTCCCCTCTGTCTTTGTTTCACTTTCGACAACTGCTCTGGTTAACCGAATTGCGGCTCCAAATTGATGCCATTGGCCACTACTGGGATACCTGGGTGGTTGGCTATACACCAGAAATGCAGATGGGATTATTGAGCAGGTACTTTGATGATCTGGACAAAAAACGCCTCGGTACAATCATGCTAACAACGTTTTTTAGTCTGCTAGGTATTATTGCAATATTCCTACTCGCAAGAAGAAGTCATTCGACAAGACTGCCGGCAGAGGGTGAGTATTTTAAATTTTGTCGTGCCATGGAGAAGTTTGGTCTCGCAAGGTTAACTGGTGAAGGCCCATTAGACTACGCGGAGAGGATCAAAATGGAACGGCCAGAAATGGCGGCGGAAGTTGATAAGGTTACGAGTGCCTTTATTGATGCAAACTATATTGCAGAAAAAACTACAGATGTTTCAGTGCTTAAAAAAGCCGTCAGGGCATTGAGGTTTCGTGCCCTGACGGCTAGTTAGTGCCGTTTAGATTTTAGCTGGATGTAATTATCGAGCTTCAACCACATTGACTAGCGGGATCGTAACTGTATCGGCACTTTCCTGGAATGAGGCAATCTCATTAAAGTTTAAGTAGCGATAAATTTCAGAGGACATTGTGTCCAGATCCTTGGCAAATTCCAAATACTCTTCAGGGGTTGGTAGCTTTCCTAATACACTGGCAACCGCAGCAAGTTCAGCTGATGCAAGGTATACGTTAGCGCCGTCGCCTAGTCGATTCGGGAAGTTTCGGGTCGAGGTGGATACCGCAGTAGAATTTGCCGCAATCCGTGCCTGATTACCCATACACAATGAGCAGCCTGGCATTTCTGTTCTTGCACCCGCCTGGGCAAAGACGTTGTATACGCCTTCTTCCCGTAATTGATGCTCATCCATCTTGGTCGGTGGTGAAATCCAAAGGCGTGTAGGAATTGAATTGATTTTGCTCAACAAGCTAGCAGCAGCCCGGAAGTGACCGATATTGGTCATACAAGAACCAATAAAGACCTCGTCGATCTTATCGCCAGCAACTTCTGATAGTGGTTTCACATCATCAGGGTCGTTAGGGCAAGCGAGCAGTGGTTCTTTAATCTCGTCCAGATCAATTTCAATAATTTCAGCATATTCTGCATCCGCATCTGGCTCCATAAGAACCGGATTAGCTAGCCAGGCTTCCATGGCTTCTATTCGACGACCAATAGTTCGTGCGTCACCATAGCCTTCTGAGATCATCCACTTAAGTAACGTGATGTTAGAGGTGATGTATTCGATGATTGGCTCTTTGCCGAGTCGAATCGTGCAACCACCTGCAGATCTTTCAGCAGATGCGTCACTAATTTCGAAGGCTTGCTCAACCTTAAGATCAGGTAAGCCTTCAATTTCCAGAATCCGACCACTGAAGATGTTTTTCTTACCTTCTTTTGCAACGGTGAGTAATCCGCGTTGGATTGCCGCGTATGGAATAGCATTAACAAGATCACGCAGGGTGATACCTGGTTGCATCTTACCTTTGAATCGAACCAATACAGATTCAGGCATATCCAGTGGCATCACTCCAATAGCAGCGGCGAACGCAACCAGGCCAGAGCCAGCAGGGAAACTAATACCGATTGGGAAACGCGTATGGGAATCACCACCAGTACCTACTGTATCTGGTAGTAGCATGCGATTTAGCCAGGAGTGGATAATACCGTCACCTGGGCGTAGGGCGACACCACCACGGGTTTGAATAAAGTCTGGTAGGGTATGTTGAGTGTCGATATCGACAGGCTTGGGATAAGCGGCAGTGTGACAAAATGATTGCATGACGAGATCAGCGGAAAAACCAAGACAAGCGAGTTCTTTTAGCTCGTCACGGGTCATAGGACCAGTTGTGTCCTGAGATCCAACGGTGGTCATTCGAGGTTCGCAGTAGGTGCCAGGTCGAACACCGTCAACGCCGCATGCCTTACCAACAATTTTCTGTGCAAGGGTGAAACCTTTGTCAGACTCTTGCTTGGGTTGAGGTTTTCTAAACACATCGCTTGCTGGCAAGCCTAATGCTTCACGTGCACGTTCTGTCAGGCCGCGACCGATGATAAGTGGGATACGACCACCTGCTTGTACTTCATCAAGCAGCACTTCTGTTGCAAGTTCGAATTCAGAAACGACTTCACCAGTTTTCTCATTGGTAATTTTGCCTTCATAAGGATGGATGATAATTACATCGCCCATTTTCATTTTTGAGACATCACATTCAATGGGAAGGGCACCAGCATCTTCCATGGTGTTGAAGAAAATAGGCGCGATTTTGCCACCTAGACAAACACCACCATCCCGTTTACCAGGAATGTGAGGGATGTCATCACCCATGTGCCAGAGCACAGAGTTAGTTGCAGATTTTCGTGAAGAACCTGTACCAACAACATCACCAACATAGGCCAGTGGGTTGCCAGTCTTCTTCAGCTCATTGATAACGTCCAATGGCTTATCCATTGTCTTTTTCAACATGGCAAGGGCATGCAATGGAATATCAGGTCGGCTCCATGCGTCTCCAGCAGGAGAGAGGTCATCAGTATTTGTTTCGCCATCTACCTTGAAGACGGTTACTTTAATTTGCTCTGGTACTTTTGGTTTATTCGTAAACCACTCGGCATTTGCCCAGCTTTCTAGTACAGCCTTTGCGTGCTTGTTAGTCTTGGATTTTTCGACTACATCGTGAAATGCATCGAACATTAATAAGGTTTTTGACAAACCTTCAGCTGCGACAGGTGCAAGTTCCTCGTCATCCAACAGGTCAACCAGGGCTTCGATGTTATAACCGCCAAGCATGGTTGCCAGTAGTTCTGTTGCTCGTTTTTTGTCAATTAGTGGTGAGCTAGCTTCACCTTTTGCTAATGCGGTTAAAAAACCTGCCTTAACATAGGCTGCGTCATCGACGCCTGCAGGCACACGATTGACAATCAAGTCCAGTATGTAGTCTTCTTCGCCAGCAGGTGGCGCTTTTAGTAATTCGATGAGTCCATTTACCTGCTCAGCATTGAGTGGCTTGGGATCGATACCGAGTTCAGCCCGTTCGGCGACGTGTTGGCGATATGCTTCTAGCACAGCGAAATCCTCTTAAGATGTTGAAAATACACGGTCTCGCCGCTTTTGGATGTGGCGAAAAGAGGCTGCGAATTCTACTAGAATGTGCCCCTAAAGTTAAGTTAAGACCTATGAAATTGATGATAGAGATAGATGAGTTCTTGTACTGTAAGACCCCAGACGCCTGGCTAGCCCAGGTGCCTGCTAATCTTGAGACCCTGCTGATTGATCATGCGAACTGTGAAAAGAAGGCTGCATCCACTGCGTTAAACCTACTCTATCGCTACGTTGACAAGCCTCAGTTGATGCTTCGCTTGTCTAAACTTGCCAGAGAGGAGCTTCGACACTTTGAGCAGGTGGTGGGATTGATGAAACAACGCAATGTTGAATATTCTCAAATAGAATCCGCGAGATATGCCGGTGAACTTAGAAAGGGGGTGAGAACCCACGAACCAGCAAGACTCGTTGATGTACTCATTGTAAGTGCGATTGTCGAAGCGCGCAGTTGTGAACGCTTCTCACGTCTGATGACAGTACTCGATGCTGAACTCGCTGAGTTTTATCAATCTCTACTCAAGTCTGAGGCGAGACACTTTCACATTTATCTGGATTTCGCTCGTCAATATGCAGATGAGGATATTCAACCGAGAATTGATTTCTTCCTGGCAGCGGATCAGCGTTTAATTGAAACCCCAGATTCCTTATTCAGATTCCACAGTGGTGTACCCGTTAGTGTGGAAGCCGGGGCATGAAAAACTAGCTGCTATATAGCGAAGGACTCTAGTTTTAAGTCGTTTCCATCGAGCTTGATGCACCAACCCAGTTCATCCCAGTCCCCGAGCACATAGCGTTTAGCCCCAGCACCATCAATAATCAGGTCGTGAATAGCTGGTCGATGCGTATGGCCGTGGATAAGGGTACGTATTCCATGACTTTGCATTACTGAAACAACTTCTTCTGGCGTGACATCCATAATCTCAGACTCAGTATCACGGTTGTGTTCCTTGCTTTGTTCTCGAACACTGGTTGCAAAGATGCGCCTTTCTTCGAGACTTTTGGATAGAAAGTCCTTTTGAAATGCCGGGTCTCTGAGTAGCAGACGCGCTTTCATATATTCGGTATCACGAGTGCAAAGACTATCGCCATGCATTAGGAGGATTTTTTCATGGCCAATGTCGATTATACTTGGGTCCGGCAGAATAGTTGCGCCGACACTCTTTGCAAATTCTTCACCAATTAAAAAATCTCGATTGCCATGCATGAGATAAATTTGATTATCTCGTGCTGCCAGGGCATCTATAATTGTTTGATTAAAGGCTGATTTGTCATCATCTCCGAGCCAGACTTCGAAGAAATCACCGAGAATATAGAGTGAATCGTCAGGTCCTACCTGATTGGTCAGAAAGTCTAAAAACCCCTGGGTGATGTGTGGAAGTTCCGCTTGAAGATGAAGATCTGAAATAAAAATCGCTGTCATAGTTTTTTATAGCCGTGTTGTCGTTGACGTGTCGGGGGTTCGTTAAGTAGAATGCGCGCTCTCTTAAGAGAGGGTAGTACGGAATGAAGTTAAACCGTATTATCTGGTACCGAGGGTACCACCCGCAATAACTTCGGGGTATAGCGCAGTCTGGTAGCGCGCCTGCTTTGGGAGCAGGATGTCGGGAGTTCGAATCTCTCTACCCCGACCAAATTGTCGAGAATTGCAGCACAAGGCGGCAAAGGTCTAACCTAAACAAGCTCTGCGCCCGTAGCTCAACCGGATAGAGCATCGGCCTTCTAAGCCGAGGGTTGCAGGTTCGATTCCTGCCGGGCGTGCCATTCTCAACGTTGTATTTGAAATGGTGGGCGTAGCTCAGTTGGTAGAGCTCCGGATTGTGATTCCGGTGGTCGCGGGTTCAACCCCCGTCGCTCACCCCATTTCTCCTCTGTTTGTATTCATCCCACAGCCTTTAGATGTTCATCACCTGACTCGTGAAGTGTTTGCGCGTGAGGCATTCTTTTTTTGACGAAAAATACAACTATTGGACGATCACAACGGCACTTGCCTTTGCAATAGGAAAAATGTGCTGGGGTAACACCGTGTCCGGTGATTTAAGCCGATGGCAGGGCAGGTAGGTTAAGCGTGAACTGGTGGTATGCGGATGATGTACTGGATAAAGTTATCAGGGTTTCCATAGTGGTCGTTAACCTGACTATCCAGCCGATCAGGACCAGTAGTTGCCTGATCCTTCAAGGTTGCGGCCACAAGCGGCAGATTTATATCAGTCTCAAGTGTTAGCGTATCAGCGCCTGGTGTCACAGGGGCAAAATTCAAAGCCAGTATCAGGGTGAGGACATTCAAAATAATGTTCGTTGTTTGTAAATGTGGGGCGATCTTATTCAGGCTGATTCAAATGATCTAGTCCTGACCCCCCGAATTCATTGACACTTAACATTTCTTTAATAGATCTTTACAAGCTGCTGGCTGCCGAGAGGCCGGGCATAAAAGCCGGGCACAAAAAAAGGAGCCAATGCTCCTTTTTTATTTTTAGGATCGAAGATCCTATAACCTGAGTTACCTCAACGATCAGGGTCTCGAATTACTATTGGACCGTTGCGATGGTATTTGCGTCGATTCTGCGGTGTGTATCAGCAAATTCACCCAGGGATAGCTCGTTACAAACCAGACGATCTCTGGCGCTTTTGCTTATACCAAGTTCCCTCGCTTTCTGCCGCAAGGCTTGCTTCGAATCCAGCGCGGCGATACAAAGCTGGGTATATGGGTTGTTAGCTTGATCGTTTGTCTGGGTCTTATCAGAATCTGCAAATGCGCTAGTTGTAAACAGGGCAAGAAGGGCAATTGTTAAGATTTTTTTCATCAGTAAGCCTCGCTAAGTCTCTAATTTTTATAATATATTTGATGGAATTTATCTAAACTTATTTAAATCTTAACGTCAAATTAAGATTGTCTTTATAAAGAAAATAGTTGCCCTTTTGCGTAAAAAGGGATCAAATTAGGCCGGTTTGCCTGACTTTACACAGGCAACATCATGATCCTGGCGATCAAAATTGCCCAGTAGCACCTAAGAGGCTTGCTGTTCATTCAGGGCATGTCTATAATCGCCGGCCTTTCAGGCTTAGGTCTTGAAAGTAAGATTGACGTGTTGCGAGGGGATTTCCCGGGCAACAGCCAACAAGTGCGAGAGTGGCGGAATTGGTAGACGCGCTGGTTTTAGGTACCAGTATCGTAAGATGTGAGAGTTCGAGTCTCTCCTTTCGCACCATATCTTTATATCGGCTGTCTTCAGTACAGCAATAGTTAGGTAAATATCACTATGCAAGTAACCCTTGAAACAACTTCAGGTTTAGAACGGCGCATGCGGATTTCTGTGCCAGGTGAAGAACTGGAGACCAAGGTTGAAGCCAAGCTCAAGCAAACTGCTGGGCAGGTTAGAATCAAAGGCTTTCGACCAGGCAAGGTACCTCTTCGTGAGGTAAAGCGCCGATTTGGTGAAGGTATTCGCCAGGAAGTTGGTTCAGAGATTATGCAATCTTCATTTGCAGCAGCGGTCGAACAGGAATCAGTTTCTCCTGCTGGCATGCCACAAATAGAAGAAGTGAGCCTCGAAGCCGGCAAGGACCTTGAATTTACAGCGGTTTTCGAAGTATTCCCGGAAATCGAATTGAAGGGACTTGCAGCGATCAGTGTTGAACGGCCAGTTTCAGAAGTTACCGACGCTGAAGTTGAGACTATGATTGAAACCCTTCGCAGCCAGCGAGCGGAGTTCAAGCCAGTTGACCGTGCTTGTAAAGATGGCGACAAGGTAAATATTGATTTTGAAGGTTCCATCGATGGTGAAGTCTTCGACGGCGGCACCGCGACAGGCAGCGATGTTGTTTTAGGCTCTGGTAGCATGATTCCAGGCTTTGAAGAAGGCATCCTCGGTGCTTCGAAAGGGGATGAACGAGATATCTCCGTTACCTTCCCTGAGGATTATCAGAGTGAAGCGCTTGCGGGCAAAGATGCCGTGTTCAAAATCAAAGTTAATGAAGTTTTAGAGTCTGAACAACCAGCGCTAGATGACGAGTTTTTCAAGTTGTTTGGTGTTGAAGAAGGTGGTCTTGAAGCCTTTAAAGCAGAAGTTAAAGGTAATATGGAAAAGGAACTTGCCGCTGCGATAAAGGGCAAAGTGAAAAATCAGGCCCTTGATGGACTGCTTCAGCAAAATCCTTTGGAACTTCCTAAAGCATTGATTGATCAGGAAATTGACCGCCTGAAGCATGATGCTATCCATCAATTTGGTGGCCACGATAAGATTGATGCCAGCATGTTACCGTCAGAAATGTTCACTAGTCAGGCAGAAAAGCGCGTTTCTCTTGGTTTGCTTGTTAACGCCATCGTTGAACAAAAGGAACTCAAAGTTGACGACGACCGGGTCAAGTCAATGATTGAGGAAATGGCCAGCTCCTACGAAGATCCTGAGCAGGTCGTAAACTTCTACTACAGCAACCAGCAGCAACTTAGCCAGGTGCAGAATCTAGTATTAGAAGATCAGGTAATCGATCTTATTCTTGCTGAAGCAACGGTCACTGACGTCCCACAGGACTATCAGGATGCGATTAAGCCGTTGCCAGCACCGGTTGAAGAAGACGATTCCCCATTAGAAGAGAACGCAGACGCCTAAATTCGAGCAGGTCTTCAGCTCGAATTGAGGCGCTTACCACCGTTCAGGTGACTTTCTTGCGCTATTTACCTCAAGGGCATTGAACTTTTGCTCGATAGACGCAATATTAACGGTCAGCTTGATCACAATAATTGTGATCCCGAATTTCATCAGCTTGTGAGGTAGTAATGAACGATACGATTGGAGACACTATGCGTCCGGAGACCAGGGCTTTAGGCCTTGTGCCTATGGTGCTTGAGCAGACCGCCCGGGGCGAGCGTTCTTACGATATTTACTCTCGACTTCTCAAAGAGCGCATTATCTTTGTCGTCGGTCCTATTGATGACCAGGTGGCCAATCTCGTCGTTGCCCAGTTGCTATTCGCTGAATCTGAGAATGCGGATAAAGATGTGTCCCTCTATATCAATTCACCAGGTGGCTCAGTAACTGCTGGCCTCGCAATCTACGACACCATGCAAATCATCAATTGTGATGTTTCCACGACCTGTATCGGTCAGGCCGCTAGCATGGGTGCATTTTTGCTCTCTGGCGGCGCTAAGGGTAAGCGTTTTTGTCTACCAAACTCCCGGGTCATGATTCATCAACCAAGTGGTGGTTCACAAGGCCAGGCCTCAGATATTGAGATCCAGGCAAAGGAAATTCTGTACCTGCGTACTCGATTGAACGAAATTCTCGCCGAGCATACAGGGCAGACTGTAGAACAGATCGCTCTCGACACAGAACGTGATCGATTTATGACCGCACAGGAAGCGGCTGAATACGGCATCGTTGATAAGGTTCAGGAGCCCAGGACGTCGCTGGCAAGCGTCTAAATAGAGACTCATTTGGAGATATAAGCTCGTAACATTTTGCGAGTTCTCATTTGAGAATCTTTTAGCTAATATGAATAAACCCATGTGCATGGTAGTTTCATGCGAATCAGGTCGGGTTGCGCCATCGCAGATGGCTTCGACGAGTAAAGTACTAAAGAGGTGTTGTAATGTCAGATGATCATGAGGGTAACAGTGGGGACGGCAAATTACTCCATTGTAACTTCTGTGGTAAAAGCCAACATGAAGTCCGCAAATTAATTGCAGGCCCGTCAGTCTACGTCTGTGATGAATGTGTAGAACTATGTAACGACATTATTCGTGAAGAACTTCAGGAAAGCACTGAAGAGGGCGAAAAGAAAAAACTTCCTACGCCTCAAGAAATTAAAGAAATTCTTGATGAATATGTTATCGGTCAACAATGGGCTAAAAAGGTCCTTTCTGTTGCTGTATACAATCACTACAAGCGATTGAATTATTCTGGCAAGAAAGATGATGTCGAACTGCAGAAGAGCAACATCTTGCTGGTTGGTCCAACAGGTGTCGGTAAAACTCTGCTAGCAGAAACCCTGGCGAGATTGTTAGATGTACCTTTCACGATCGCTGATGCGACAACGCTAACTGAAGCTGGTTACGTCGGTGAAGATGTTGAAAACATCATTCAGAAGCTACTTCAGAAGTGTGATTACGATGTAGATAAAGCCCAGGTTGGTATCGTCTATATTGATGAGATCGACAAGATTTCCCGCAAATCTGATAATCCTTCAATTACTCGTGATGTTTCAGGCGAAGGTGTTCAGCAGGCGCTATTGAAGCTTATTGAAGGTACGGTCGCATCTGTCCCACCCCAGGGTGGACGCAAACATCCCCAGCAGGAATTTTTGCAGGTTGATACATCGAACATCCTGTTTATCTGTGGCGGCGCATTCGCTGGCCTCGATAAGGTAATTCAAGATCGTTCTTCTAAGAGCGGCATTGGTTTCGGTGCAAGTGTTGAAACCGAAGCCAACAAGAAGAACCTCGGTGATACCTTGCGAGAGGTTGAACCAGATGACCTGGTACGCTACGGCTTGATCCCTGAATTTGTTGGACGACTACCTGTCATCGCAACCCTGGATGAATTAGATACTGATGCGCTGGTTAGGATCTTGAAAGAACCCAAGAACGCCTATACAAAGCAGTACAGTAAATTGTTTGAAATGGAAGACGTCGAAATCGATTTCCGTGAAGATGCGCTGACCGCGATCGCTGCTAAAGCGATGGAGCGAAAAACTGGCGCACGAGGTCTACGTTCGATTCTTGAAGCAGTGTTGTTGGAAATAATGTACGACATTCCTTCTGAAGAAAACGTGGCGAAAGTGGTAATTGATGAAAACGTCATCAATGGCACCTCTGAGCCCATGTTGATCTACGAGAACAACGATCAAGCGAAAGCTGTTCCCGAGTGAAATATTTCAGATGAATAGTAGTGAAAGAGGGGCTTTATAGCCCCTTTTTCTTTGTAAGATAGAGATAAATTAGCTGGCCCAATAATCGGGCGAACTATTAGCTTGATACTTGTCTTAGTTAATAGGGTCAGTAAAAGGTAATCCCTGGAGAAAATATGACAACGTTGTTGAATGTGCCAATCGTTACATTGCGGGATATGGTTGTTTATCCCCATGGCGTGCAGCCATTGTTTATCGGCACTGAAAAGTCGATCCGCGCCCTTGATTTTGCCCAGAAAAACGACAAGGACAAAAAGGTCCTACTGGTAGCAAAACGTGACCCTGAAAATGAAAAGCCTGGTGAATCTGATCTCTATGACTTCGGGACCCTGGCGACGATCCTGCAACTCATTCGTCTCCCTGATAAGACTGTCAAAATATTAGTAGAAGGCGGTAGTCGGGCGAAAATTAACCGGCTCGAAGATGGTGAAGAATTTTTCGTTGGCGATATTGAAATTATTGAAGAAGAGGCTGTCTCTGCAACGGAAGCAGAAGCACTGGTTCGTTCCTTAATGTCTGCCTTCGATCAGTATGTGCAGCTCAGTAAAAAAGTCCCACCGGAAGTCATGACCTCCCTGGCGAGTGTTGATGAACCCAGCCGACTCGTCGATACCATTGCTGCCCAACTCAATCTGAAGTTGTCCGAGAAGCAGCAGATCCTCGAAATGGTTAGCTTAAACGACCGTATCGAGCACATGATGAAGTTGCTCGAATCTGAAATCGATTTATTCAATGTTGAAAAACGCATCCGTGGACGCGTTAAAAAACAGATGGAAAAAAGTCAGCGTGAGTACTATCTCAATGAGCAGATGAAAGCCATTCAGAAAGAGCTCGGTGATCTAGACGATGTGCCTAATGAGATTGAAGACCTGCAAAAACGGCTTGATGCATCCGGCATGCCAAAAGAGGCCCAGGAAAAAACTGCCGCTGAAATTAATAAGCTGAAGATGATGTCTCCCATGTCCGCCGAGGCGACAGTCGTTAGAAGTTATATAGACTGGATGCTCGGCACACCCTGGAAAAAACGTTCTAAAGTTCGAACGGACATTGTTGCCGCAGAAGAAGTGCTTGAATCAGACCACTATGGTCTTGATGAAGTGAAAGAACGCATTCTCGAATATCTTGCCGTGCAGAAGCGTGTTAAGAAAATTAAGGGGCCAGTGCTCTGTCTTGTTGGACCGCCCGGGGTCGGTAAAACTTCTTTAGGTGAGTCTATCGCCAGAGCAACGAATCGAAAGTTTATTCGCATGGCACTTGGCGGTGTCCGTGATGAAGCAGAAATACGCGGCCATCGACGAACCTATATTGGTTCAATGCCTGGCAAGATTATTCAGAAGTTATCGAAGTCTGGTGTCCGCAACCCACTATTCTTGTTAGATGAGATTGACAAGATGGGGCAAGATCATCGAGGCGATCCTGCGTCAGCATTACTTGAAGTGCTCGACCCAGAACAAAATAACACCTTTAATGATCACTACATGGAAGTGGACTTCGACTTGTCCGAGGTCATGTTTATCTGTACCTCTAATTCCATGAATATCCCAGCGCCACTGCTTGATCGAATGGAAATTATCCGAATTCCGGGTTACACGGAAGACGAGAAGCTAAATATCGCCAGCCGATATTTGTTGCCCAAGCAATTGAAGAACAACGGCTTGAAAGAAAACGAGCTAAGTTTGAATGATGACGCTATCAGGGATCTTATTCGCTATTACACAAGAGAGGCCGGCGTCCGTGGTCTTGAGCGAGAGATTGCCAAGTTATGTCGTAAGGTTGTCAAAGAAAGCGCCGTTGCCGCAGGAACTGAGAAGAAATCAAAGTCGAAAAAGCAGACCCTGAAGACTGTCAAGATCACACCCGCTGAACTTGAGCATTACTCAGGTGTGCGCAAGTACAATTTTGGCCGGGCTGAAGAAAAGGATCAGATTGGCCAGGTAACCGGGCTAGCAGTGACAAGCGTAGGTGGTGAGTTGTTAGCCATCGAGGCTGTGGCAGTCCCAGGTAAGGGTAGAACGACGAAAACGGGTTCCCTTGGTGACGTCATGCAGGAGTCTATTCAAGCTGCTATGACCGTCGTACGAAGCAGAGCGAGCGTCCTTG
>CBDUKY010000008.1:0-20208 GCA_965367925.1 uncultured Pseudomonadales bacterium
GCGAAGATTCGTGAGCAGGTTGTTAAGGCTTCACCTCGTAAGGTTTCCCCGGAAGTCATGGAGAGCCTTGAGGTGGTGGAAAATCTAGTCGACACCATCGAAAGCGACAATATGCTCTCTGGCAGCGTTAAAGACTGGGTCAGGCAGCTAGAACTTACCCTCGATAAGGTCGCAACCCAAAACGATAACTTCCTCAGTGCAGAGAATCCTCACCGGGCCATGGAAGTCATCAATCAGTTGGCCCAGTTAGGTGGTGCTGAATCTGGTAGCGTACGGCGCAATGTCGACAGTATTGTTGAGAATATTGCCGAGAATTATGATTCCAATCCCCAGGTCTTTGATGAAGCCCTCGAACAACTAAGGCCCCTTGTCGACAGACAATCAAAAGCATTTACCGGTAATGTCCAGCGCACGGTCAAGGCCAGTGAAGGTCAGCAGACACTTATCAATGCGCAGCGGGCCGTTGTTGAAGAACTTGATTCGCGATTAACTGGTAAAGATGTGCCAGAAGTGTTGATGCGCTTGCTGATGCCGGGCTGGCGAAACCTGATGGTCAATACCCATCTGCGTCAGGGCGGCGAGAGCAGCGATTGGCAGAGACACGTCCAGGCGCTAGATCAAGTTGTGCAACATCTTGATGGCACGGCGAATCCAGAAACGACCCCCGGCTATATGGAGCCACAAGAACTGGTTGAATACATCGAGCATGGTCTTGACTCGATTTCCTTTGAACCAGGTCAGCGAGTGCCTCTGATAAATTCGTTACGGAATTTACTGGTAGAAGGTGGTTCTGATGAACCCATGGATATGGTCCATGTGCCAGCAGAGTCCGTGGCGGAAACGTTAGGTTTTGGCGATGTTGATGAGCGGCTAGGTCGTAGAGAAACCATACAAGCAGAGCGCGAATCGAATCCAGAGTGGGCCCGTTGGTTAGATCGCGCGAAGAATGTTCATGTTGGTGACTGGTTAGAGTTTACTGGTGAAGAACATGTTTCCATCGTCGCCTGGCGTAACGAGGATTCTTCTAATTTTGTATTTGTTAACAGACGAGGTGTGAAGACACATGATCTGATGTTAGAGGAGCTTGCAGCCAAACTCCTGGACGGTGAAGCGAAGGTCATGGAAGAGTCTGATTTGCCGCTAACGGATCGGGCATCTCATCGAATGTTACAGAATATGCACAATCAACTAACCCATCAAGCGACCCACGATGAGCTAACAGGTCTGATCAACCGCAAGGAATTTGAACGAGTCGTTGAAGCGGTGATTACCGATTCGAAGCGCAATGGGACAACTCACGTTGCAGCCTACATGGATCTAGACCAATTTAAGGTAATTAATAATGCTGCAGGCTATGACGCTGGCGACAAACTCTTATCTACGGTCAGTAAACTCCTTGAAGACGTTCTGATAAAGGACGGTCATGTGCTTTCTCGTTTAGGCGGTAATGAATTCGGCATTATTATTAAAAACTGTGCAAAGGATTCTGGTGTTTCAGTTATCCGCCAACTCTGTGATGCAGTGAAAAAGAATCGCTTCGAATGGGAAGGTGATACCTTCTCCCTTACTGCAAGCTGTGGTGTCGTTGTTATTGATAATACGGTCGAGAGTGTTTCATCGGTTATGCGTGGGGCGGATACTTCGCGCTATGCTGCCAAGGATGCAGGGCGGGACAGAATACATATCTATGAAGCAGACGATACTGAACTTGGCAAACGTCAGGACATCATGGCGTTTGTGTCGCAAATTGATAACGCCCTGAAAGAAGATCGGTTTGTGCTCAATTGTCAGAAGATCGAACCTATTGATAAAGATGGCGAAGACCACGCTCACTATGAAATCTTGTTAACGGTACTCGATGAGAATAATGAGCCTATGCCACCGCAAGATTTTATTGTCGCCGCGGAAACCTATAATCGAATGGGTGCTATAGACAGATGGGTCATTAAAAATGCATTTAAGTGGATCGCCAGTAACATTTTGAAATTGGATGGTCTGGGTGCCTTCTCTATTAATATCTCTGGTAACTCATTAACCGAAGACGACTTTATGGAGTTTGTCCTCGAACAGTTCAATGAAACCCGGCTACCGACATCAAAAATCTGTTTTGAAATCACGGAAACCTCGGCTATTGGTAGTCTAGATGATGCCATTGAGTTTATGGAAAAGATGAAAGTGATAGGCGTGCAGTTCTCTCTCGATGACTTTGGAACAGGACTATCTTCCTACTCCTATCTGCGTAACTTACCAGTTGATTATCTGAAGATTGATGGCATTTTTGTCAAAGATATCAAGACTAATCCCAGTGACTATGCGGTGGTGAAATCGATCAATGAGATCGGCCACTTTATGGGTAAGAAAACCATCGCGGAATATGTCGAGGACGATGAAATCCTCGAAATATTGCGAGAGATTGGTGTCGACTTTGCCCAGGGTTACGGCATCGAGAAGAAGATGCCGATCACCGAGCTAATCTAGAGCGCCTCGACCAGAGACGAGACGATATCAACGATCTGATCTGCTTCTTCGTCAGAAATAATTAACGGCGGCAGCAAACGGATCACTGAATCGCTAGTGACATTGATCAGTAGACCCTTGTCCTTTGCTTGTTGCACCAGTTCACCACAGGGTGAATCCAGTTCAACACCAATCATCAAACCTTTGCCGCGAATATCCTTGACGTTGTTGCGAGCAGCAAGTCTTTTTCTGAAGCCAGCTAACATACGCTCGCCAAGTTCAGCGGCTCTCATCGGCAGGTTATTTTCAACAATTGTTTTAACCACAGTATTGCCCACCTGACATGCCAGGGGATTACCACCGAATGTGGAGCCATGATTGCCAGGCGTAAATACCTCAGCCGCTGCACCACGAGCAAGACAAACACCGATTGGCATACCATTGCCGAGTCCTTTGGCGGTAGTTACCAGATCTGGCAGGATGCCGCTCTGTTGGTAGTTGAAGTAGGTCCCTGTTCGACCATTGCCAGTTTGTACTTCATCGAGGAATAAGAACCAGCCATTGGCATCACAAATTTCACGGACCTGTTTCAGGTAGTCATCATCTGGCACATGAATACCGCCTTCCCCCTGAATGGGTTCGATCATGACTGCCACAATGGTCTTGTTCTTTGACAGACTTCGGATAGCCTCAGCATTATTGAAGGGTACACGTACGAAGCCGTTAACCAGCGGTTCAAATCCCGCTTGCACCTTGCGGCTGCCTGTAGCTGTTAGCGTTGCCATGGTACGGCCATGGAAAGAGGCATCGGTAACGATAATAGTAGGATTATCATTGCCGTTTTTCTTACCGTGTAATCTGCTGATTTTTATTGCGCACTCATTGGCTTCTGCGCCAGAGTTGGCAAAAAATGCGTTGTCCATACCGGAAATGCTGGTCAGCCGATCCGCCAGTTCTGTTTGTGCAGGTATCTGGTAGAGGTTAGATGTGTGCAGCAATTGTGAAGCCTGAGTTGCCAGGGTTTCAGCCACTGCCGGATGCGCATGTCCAAGGGCGACAACACCGATTCCAGCCAGTGCATCGAGATAGCGGTTACCCTCAGTGTCTGTAAGCCACGCGCCATCGCCTTTGGTAAAAGCGACGTCCATCCTGCCATAGGTATTCATGACTGAATTACTCATGCTATCTCATCTCGATATGGAAAAAGGGAGCGATGATAAACCAGAATGGGTAAACTCGAAAGTTATTGGTTTTCCGGTTATTTTTCATGTCACCCATAGATCTCGCTATTTTTGTCAGTCGCGTTGAATCTGTCTGTATCGAAATGGGCGCTGTATTACAACGGTCGGCCTTTTCGCCAAACATCAAAGACAGGTTGGATTTCTCTTGTGCCCTATTTGATAAGCAAGGTGAGCTATTCGCCCAGGCCGCCCATATCCCTGTGCACCTTGGCAGCATGGCCTTTGCAATGCGGGACATCGTTAATCGAACTCGCGAGCAGGACGAAGTGCCGGCCTGGCAACCAGGGGACATGCTGGTTGTTAATGATCCGTTTCTTGGTGGTACCCATCTACCAGATGTAACCATTATTGCACCCTTTTTTGTCTTTGATGAACTGATAGGCTTTGTTGTAAACCGCGCCCACCATGCCAATATAGGTGCCAACACGCCGGGTTCAATGCCCTTGTCGACAAGTCTGGAAGAAGAGGGTGTTGTGATCCCGCCGACCTTGTTTATTAGGGCTGGTGAACTGCAAGAAGCAGAATTTGCCAGAATTACAAACTTACCCGGTGCGGACACTAGCGGGGATTTTGCTGCCCAGATTAGTGCTAATCGTGTTGGGCTTGATCGGCTGACCAGTCTTGCAGAGAAAATGGGTAAGGTTGCCTTCGAGGAAGGTATCACCCAGGTGAACGATTATGGTGAGAGAATTGCTCAGAATACGCTGAGCGAATTTCCAACTGGCACCTATCATTTTGTCGACTATATGGATGATAACGGTTTTGGTGAGTCTGATATCAAAATTCAGGTCGCACTAACTCTATCGAAAGGTCGAATCGACGTTGATTTTGCCGGCACCGCGCCCCAGGTAAAAGGGAATATCAATTGTCCGTTGTCCGTTGCGGCGGCAGGTGTCTTTTATGCCTTTCGCTGTTTGCTACCAAAACAATCGCCTAACTGTGCAGGCAGTTTTCGCGCTATTCATATCAGTGCGCCGCGCGGTTGTCTTTTGAATGCCGAACGACCAGCGGCAACGGCTGCTGGTAATGTTGAGACTTCGATGCGGGTCGTAGATGTAGTGCTCGGTGCATTTGCCAGGGCGATCCCTGATCAAATTCCGGCGGCAAGTCAGGGTACGATGAATAATATTGCGATGGGTAATCATCAGGTCACGGTGCCCTGGGATTATTATGAAACGATTGCCGGTGGCATGGGGGCGAGCCAGGGCCGGCAGGGTTTAACCGCGGTTCAATCCCACATGACAAATACGTTAAATACACCTATTGAAAGTCTGGAACGTCATTACCCATTGCGAATTAATCGTTATGCCATACGTCGCGGCTCTGGTGGTGAAGGTCAGTATCATGGTGGAGATGGTCTGGTGCGGGAATTTGAATTTCTTCAAGATGCAGAAGTCACCTTGCTTGGTGAGCGACGTCGTCGCGGTCCCTGGGGACTCGCGGGTGGTGAGGCAGGACAAGCAGGGCAGGCCACATTAGATGGGAAACTATTGCCTGCCAAGGTCCAATTGACAGTAGCGGCTGGACAAACGCTGAGGATTGAAACCCCTGGCGGTGGCGGCTTTGGGCAAAAAGATTATTAATAAAGTACGCAATACACTAAGCATGAATGCTAAAAAGCGGTAGAATTGCGCCAAATTGAAGTCTTTGCATTGGAATTATTATGGACATTGAACAAACGATTAAAGAGCAGGTCGCGAATAACCCCGTCTTGCTATACATGAAGGGCTCTCCGGATGCGCCCCAGTGTGGATTCTCCGCCCAGGCGACGCAGGCGTTGATGGCTTGTGGAGAAAAATTTGCCTATATCGACATTCTGGCGAACCCAGAAATTCGTGCGAATCTACCACAAATTTCTAATTGGCCTACCTTCCCACAACTATTTGTTGCCGGTGAGCTCGTCGGTGGATGTGACATCATTGTGGAAATGTACCAGAGTGGTGAATTACAACCGATGGTAAAAGCAGCCGCTCAACCAGAATAATTCCCCGGTTTTCAAGTCTCCAGGCGCCAGGCAATAGGGTCTGGCGACTGCCTTTTTCGTCATCTTAATGATAATGATTTGCGTTATGTTTCGTTGCTGGATATCATTCGCACCCGTCTAAACACGTGAATCCTTCCTATGATGTTCCGCCGTTATTTTTCCAGCGCCATGCTAGCCGCAACCCTATTCGTCATGCTCCCCGCGACTGCCGCGACGCCAGATATAGAAGAAATCTGGCAATTGTTACAGTCACAGCAGGCGCAGATTAACGAACTAAAAAGTAAGCTAAACGAAAGTCAGGCGCGTCTGGAAGAGGCACAGCAACGGCTTGCTGCAGATACAGCGTCACAAGCCACGCGACTTGCTGAAGCGGAAACGGCTATAGAGGTGACCGCTGATGCCGTAGACCTTGCGGCGGCACCAGCAGCCAGCCGAACAACGATTGGTGGCTATGGTGAACTGCATTACAACGATCTTGATAATGGTGAGCAAATCGATCTGCATCGCTTTGTTTTGCTCTTCTCACATCAATTCAATGAAGACCTGACCTTCCATTCGGAATTTGAAGTAGAGCATTCCCTTGCTGGTGAAGGTAAGCCAGGGGAAGTTGAAATTGAACAGGCATTCGTACAGTGGGGCTTTGCGGAAAATCACTACAGCAAAATGGGTTTGTTTCTAGTTCCTGTTGGTATCCTAAACGAGACTCACGAGCCTGATACCTTTTATGGGGTCGAGCGGAATGCCGTTGAGAAAAACATTATTCCAGCCACCTGGTGGGAAGCAGGCGTTAGCGTCAGTGGTGAAATTGCACCTGGCTGGGGCTATGACGTTGCAGTTCACTCTGGGCTAAATCTTGATACGTCTAACACCAGTGCTGCAAAACGTACCAGCATCAGATCAGCACGGCAGAAGGTTGCCGAGGCCAATGGCGATAGCCTCGCATATACAGCGCGGCTTCGATTTGGTGGTATCAGTGGGCTTCAGTGGAATACAACCCTGCAGTATCAAACAGACCTGACCCAGGATGACGATGATGCCGTTGGTATTGGTGAGCTCAGCGCTACCCTGTTTGAAACGGACCTGAATTATGAGCGTGATGGGTTTGGTTTGAGGGCACTCTATGCCCGCTGGGATATCGACAATGAGATCGAACTACTAAACCCAGGTGCCGATGAACAGGAAGGCTGGTATATCGAACCGTCTTATACCTTTGAAAATGGTCTTGGTCTCTTTATGCGTTACGGCGGATATGACCTGACTGCTGGCTCGGGTGCTACGAGTGATGAACGCAACCAGTTCGATTTTGGTGTTAACTACTGGCTGCATGACAATGTTGTGATCAAGGCCGACTACCAGCGTCAGGATAATGACAATGGTACAGACATAGACGGTTTCAATCTGGGAGTAGGTTATAGTTTCTAAACCGTTTTATGTAGGCATTATTGCTTGCCTGCTACTGCTGCAATCTCCGGGTCTTCTGGCGACAGAATATATGTCGACCGGCGACTTCGTGGCGCAATCCTTTCATGGTGACCCGACGGTCAACAAGCTATGGCTAGACGCGGAGATTCAAGCAACTGCCAGTGAAATTCTCGGTCATCCCTATCGTGGGTTGAGGATTCGCTATTGGCGATTAGATGATGACACCGCCTGGGTACTAGAAGAAGTTGGCAAGGAGATGCCTATTACTATCGGTGTCGCTATCTCTAATAATGCCATTGCTGATGTGCGGATTCTTGCCTACAGAGAATCCCGTGGTAGTGAAGTCAGACATGGTTTTTTCACAAGCCAGTTCGACGGTTTGAAACTAAGGGAAAATACCACCCTTAACGAAAGGATCGATGGGATATCTGGCGCAACCTTATCGGTCAGAGCAGTGACAAATATCAGTCGATTCGCCTTGTTCTTACATCAACATGTCACCTCTTCTGATATGTTAGACCGCCCGTAATATGAAAGCCAGAACCCACAGGCTGCTTCGGAAGATACATCGTAAAGTCGGTGTGTTCCTGTCACTATTTCTGATTTTGCTCGCGGTCACCGGGGTGCTACTCAATCATTCCGAACAATTTTTGTTATCGAAAAACCACATTCCCGGTTTTATGGCTGCCTGGTACATCGAGCCTGAACCAGTGACGGGCTTTCTCATCGAAGATACCCACCTTTATGCCTCAGAAGGGATGTTAATTGCCGGTGAAAGCTCTTTAACCCATTGCCCGGTACTATTAGATGCGGTGCCATTGACCCGTGAAGTCGCGTTGCTTTGTACCGATGGTTTGATTCTGCTTACTCATCAATTTGAGTTCATTGAACGTATCGAGGCAATTGATGGCTTTCCGGAAGAGGCGAGTGCCGTGGGGCGGGTTGGAGATGAACTGGCAGTGCAATTGAATCAACGTTGGTTTTTATTTGACCCACTATCCTGGGAGTTAACACCCTTGCCGCAGATAGAAGCTGTTAGCGAACTGGATAGCACTGAGGTACCAACATCCGTGACCCTTGGCCGTGCGGTTACCTGGCAGCAATTTATCTTAGATGTTCACAGTGGTGCTGTGGTTGGATTAAGTGGCAGGCTGTTCAATGATCTCGTTGCGGTGATGCTTATTATGATGGCCTTTAGTGGGATCATCATGTGGCGAAAGTCATCTGCTAAAGGCTAGTCCCAGCCGCCGAGATGTTTCCATTGATTGACGATGGAGCAAAACATGTCCGCAGTTTTTTCACAGTCGTAAACAGCCGAATGTGCTTCATTAGCATCAAAGCTAATACCGGCTGCCTCACAGGCCCGGGCTAGTACTGTTTGCCCAAAAGCCAGGCCACACAAGGTCGCCGTATCGAAAGTTGAAAAAGGGTGAAAAGGGTTTCGCTTAATATCACAGCGCTCAACCGCCTGATTGAGAAAACCAAGGTCGAATGAAGCATTGTGCGCAACCATAATGGCACGATGACAGCCGGTTTCCTTGATACATCTTCTGATCGTTTTAAATGTATCCGATAAGGCTTGCCGTTCTGGTACTGCCATTCTTAGTGGGTTGTCCAGATCAATACCTGTGAACTCAAGGGAGGAAGGTTCGATATTCGCGCCTTCAAATGGCTCGACGTTGTAAAAAACTTTATCGCCGGGCACCAGTTCACCCTGTTCATTCATCTCAATGGCGATTGCTGCAATTTCGAGTAATGCGTCAGTTTTTGAATTAAAGCCGCCAGTTTCAACATCCACTACGACAGGAAGATATCCACGAAAGCGATGGGCGATGGGAGTTTTAACGTGAGTCAACAGATGCCTCGAGTTGCCAATGAATTTGTTCACCACAACGAATTGGGATGAGTTCATCTTGACCGAACTGCAATGCTTCCGGCACATCCCAGGATTTTTCGATCAAGGTAATCTTATCGCTATTTCTTTGCAGACCATAAAAGTCTGGGCCATTGAAGCTAGCAAAAGCTTCTAGATGATCCAGTGCATCAACCGCTGCGAAAACTTCAGCATAGAGTTCAATTGCCGCGTGTGCTGTGTAACAACCCGCAGCACAACCACAAGCGTTTTCTTTTGCGCTCCGTGGGTGTGGTGCTGAATCGGTACCTAAAAAAAAGTGTGGGTCACCGGATGTGGCTGCTTCGATGAGCGCAGTCTGGTGAGTATTCCGCTTCAGCACAGGTAAACAATAGTAGACGGGTTTTATACCACCCGCTAGGAGATGATTACGATTGTATAAAAGATGATGAGCCGTAATGGTTGCGCCAACATTAGATGACTGGGCGAGTATAAAGTCCACAGCCTGCTTCGTCGTAATGTGTTCAAAAATGACTTTTAGCTCAGGAAAATTGCGACAAATTGGTGCGAGGGATTCATGAATAAATGCATCCTCTCGATCGAAAATGTCTGTCTCCTGGTGCGTCACTTCACCATGAATACAAAGTGGCATACCGTGAGTTTGCATGGCTTCAAATACAGGATAAAGGCTAGAGATGGCGTCGACACCAGCCGCTGAATTTGTTGTGGCACCAGCAGGGTAGAGCTTAAAGGCGTGAACTAGACCCGATTCACTTGCCTGTTTAACGGTTTCAGCAGTGGTGCTGGGTGTGATGTAGAGGGTCATTAACGGTTGGAAATGACTACCAGCTGGCACCAGCGAGTTAATTTTTTCCTGATAGTTTTTCGCAGCTAGCACTGTGTCGATTGCTGGCACGAGGTTAGGCATAACAATGGCTCTGCCAAAATAACGAGCAACATCAGCTACAGTAGCTTCTAGATAGTCACCATCCCGCAGGTGTATATGCCAATCATCGGGGCGGGTAATAGTAATGCGACGCATACACTGCAAAATCAATAAGAGAAAAATGATTGTACTATAAGCAGACCCACCTTGCTGTAAGTTGCGTCAGCAACAGATGAGAATTTTATTTCAATCTTCATATCCCTTTGGTGCTACAAAACCGCCAATTTGTTCTGCTAGTAGACGGCTAAAGTCGATGCACTGATAGTCAAAATACTCGCCACCAATTGCTTGTAAGCCAATCGGTAAGCCGTCTTTGGAAGGACCGGTTGGGAAAACCGTGCTGGGTAAGTAGCTCACGCCGGTTAAACCCGCCCAGAAAATTTGTTCAAAGTAGTCTACTTGATGGTTGTCGATATTGATTTTTCGCGTATTCACATCACTTTGATCATGGGGGAAGGCGGCTGTCGGCATAATAGGTGCAATCACGATATCCCAGCTGTTGAAAAATGATTGCCAGGCCAAACGTAATGTTTCCCGATGATTGTTAAGACCATTCCACTGCCGATGATCCATGGCAGCGCCTTTCATCATCAGGCCGCCGATGGACCGATCCTCATCTGGAATCTGGTTTGCCATGGCTTTCATTTCAGCAAACTGATCTTCTGGAATCGATGAGGAAAGGGCGCCTTGTAACAAATACAGATAAGTTTCATAGGCATTCCTCGGATCAATTTCAGGCCGTGCAACTTCTGAGACCGTCGCACCTTGACGAGCGAGCACATCGGCGACCATTTGCATACGATCCATCACCTCCTGACTGACAGGGAAGTCCTCCTCATTCATCCAGATCGCAACTCGATAATCCTTGAGCGACTGTTTGTCTGGTCGGGGTAGATCGATCCGCCACCCTGGCGCGTTAACAGGTTCTGGTGCACAAACCAGATCCATGGATAAGGCGAGGTCCTCCGCGCTTCTCGCCAGTGGGCCGACAACAGCGATATCGGCCATTTTGCTCATGCCAGGCAACTCATGTCCCTGCCATGGCACCACGCCATAGGTTGGCTTATGGCCAAAAACGCCACAGAAATGCGCGGGATTACGAATCGAACCGCCAATATCAGAACCCGCGTCTAGACCAGAGAAGCCTGCTGCAAGTGCAGCGGCAGAGCCGCCGGACGATCCCCCTGGCGTGCGTTCAAGATTCCAGGGATTGTTGGTGGTGCCATAGATAGGATTATAGCTTTGGAAGTCGGCAAGATTGACGGGGATATTAGTTTTACCGAGGAATATAGCCCCTGCTTGCTTCATCTTCTGGACATAGATGGCATCACTGGTGGCGACATTGTCTTTAAACGGCTCGATGCCCCAACTCGTCTTCAAGCCCTCGATGTTGTAGGACTCTTTGATAGTCATGGGCACACCATGCAGTGGACCCAGTGCTTCACCCCTGGCTTGCTGTTCGTCTGCTTGTCTTGCGGCGTCTCTGGCTCTGTCGAAGTCCCGGATGACCACAGCATTTAGCTTGTCGTCGAACTTTTCGATTCTGCCAATAAAGTAGTCTGTCAGCTCAGTGGCGCTCAGGGCCCCGGATTTTATTTTCGCTGCCAGATTGATTGCTGTTTCAAATGCCAGTGCCATGGGTTTCCCTCGTTTATAAGCGGTAAAGTTTGTTAATATAGCGCCTTTTTCGCGGGGCTGGCATGTCTGATATATCGAAAATCGTTCTTTCCTATTCTGGTGGGCTAGATACCACTGCTATTTTGAAGTGGTTACAAGAAACCTATGACTGTGAAGTCGTGACCTTTACCGCTGATCTTGGCGATGGCGATGACTATTCGCCGGTTCGCCAGAAAGCCCTGAATTCAGGCGCGTCCGAGGCTTTTGTAGACGATGTGCGAGAAGAGTTTGTGCGGGATTTTGTTTTTCCCATGTTTCGTTGCAATACCATCTATGAGGGCGAATACCTGCTAGGGACTTCTATAGCTCGCCCATTGATTGCCAAACGGTTGATTGAGATCGCCAATGAAACCAATGCCGATGCGATCTCTCACGGTGCGACTGGTAAGGGTAATGACCAGGTGCGATTTGAACTGGGCGCTTATGCATTGAAACCCGACGTCAAGGTTGTCGCCCCATGGCGAGAGTGGGATTTGAATTCCCGTGAGTCTCTAATGGCATTTTGTGAAAAACATCAGATCCCCGTGGATCGTAAACATGAAGGTGAAAGGTCTCCCTACTCGATGGATGCCAACCTGCTGCATATCTCGTACGAGGGCGGCATTTTGGAAGATCCAAATGCGGAACCTGAAGAGGCCATGTGGCTCTGGTCAAAGTCTCCGGAGCAGGCACCAGATTCACCAACCTATATTGAATTGACCTACCAGCATGGTGACGTTGTTGCGATTGATGGCAAGTCCATGACGCCAGCTGAGGTACTGACGCACCTTAATAAAGTAGGTGGGGAAAATGGTATTGGCCGGGTTGATATTGTTGAGAATCGATATGTAGGCATGAAAGCTCGTGGCTGCTATGAGACCCCTGGCGGCACAATTTTGCTTAAAGGTCATAGAGCGATGGAATCCATTACCCTGGATCGTGAGTTAGGCCATCTAAAAGATGAGTTGATGCCAAGGTACGCAAAACTTATTTATAACGGCTACTGGTGGTCACCAGAACGAAAAGCCATGCAGGCATTAATCGACGACTCGCAAGAATATGTTAATGGTGTCGTGCGGCTAAAACTCTACAAGGGTAATGTCATTGTTGTTGGACGAGATTCAGCAAGTGACAGCCTGTATGACGGTAATATTGTCACGTTTGAAGATGATGCCGGTGCTTACGACCAAAAAGATGCAGAAGGCTTTATTCGCTTAAACGCGTTGCGTTTGAAGGTCGAGAGTAAGAAGAACCGCAAGTTCTAAGGTTGACTAGTCTTCAAGGTCCTTTTTCTTGTCTTTGAATTCACAGAGGTCGGAAATCACGCAAGCCCCGCAACGGGGATTGCGTGCGGTGCATACGTAGCGGCCATGTAGGATAAGCCAGTGGTGCGCATCCCGGATAAACTCATCAGGTATTACCTTGATGAGTTTGTCCTCTACCTGGCGCTCGTTTTTTCCTGGTGCAAATTTAATCCGATTGCTAATCCTGAATATGTGCGTATCGACAGCCATGGTTGGTTGGCCGAATGCGGTATTCAAGACAACATTGGCAGTTTTCCTGCCGACGCCAGGTAAGGCCTCAAGCTCTTTCCTGTTATCCGGTACCACAGAGTTATGTTTTTCAATAAGTATTTTGCAGGTCTTAATGACATTGGCTGCTTTACTATTAAACAGGCCAATAGTCTTAATGTATTCTTTTAGTCCCGCTTCGCCGAGGTTCAGAATCGCCTCCGGTGTGTTCGCCACTGGATAGAGTTTTGCAGTTGCCTTGTTAACACTGACGTCTGTTGCCTGTGCGGAAAGCATGACAGCGACTAATAGTTCAAATGTGCTGTTGTACTGAAGTTCTGTTGTTGGGGTTGGATTTTCAGCCCTCAGTCGGCTCAGGATTTCGTAGCGTTTGTCTTTGTTCAAGGTTCTCGTCTTTTTCTCTAGCGTTTAGTTGAGTTTGGTCTATCCAGTTCTTGAGTGCGATAAGACAGCCAAAGGTTAAAAATGCCCCGGGGGGCAGCGCAATCAGTAGGATCCCATCGAAGGGCAAGGTGATAAGCCAGTGCCTGCCGACCTCACCGAAAATAATATCAGCCTGAGCGAACAATGTACCCTGGCCCAGAATTTCTCGAATTCCAGACAAGCTGACAATTGCGAGTAAGAAGCCGAGGCCCATCATGGTGCCATCAAGCAGTGCGTAGCCAGCACCGTTGCGTCTGGCAAAACTCTCTGCGCGGCCAAGGATGACACAGTTAGTCACAATCAGGGCAACAAAGAGCCCAACCCGTTGATGCATTTCGAATGAATAGCTTTGTAATAGCAGGTCAGCCAGGGTGACAAAGGTAGCAATGACCATAATCTGTGCAGGTAGCCGGGTGCTTTCGTCAAGCCAATTCTTAATGAGGCTGATCATTAAGCTCGCACATGCCAGCACCAGTAGGGTCAGCAAACCAAGTACAAGCCCATTAATAATGGTATTCGATACCGCAAGCAGTGGACACAAGCCAAGCATCTGCACCATCGCCGGATTGTTGGTCCACAGGCCCTGCTTGCTGATTTCTGCGATATTTTGTTTGTTATTTTCCACTAGCCGGGTTTCCTTTAACTTGTTCTGCTAGCCTTGCTTCAATAGCCTTTATTACCGCGCGCGGGGTGATGGTTGCACCACTAAAGGCATCGAAGTCACCACCAAATTTTTTAACATCCCATTGTGCGTTTTGCAGGGACTTACCATTAAAGCCTAGTACCCAATCTGATATTGATCGCTCTAGTTTGTCACCAAGGCCTGGGGTTTCTCTATGGGCAATTACCCTGACGCCAAGTACCTCGTTAGATTCGTTTATCGCAAGCCAAAAACGGATTTCACCGTTGTAACCTTCCTCTGTTGAAAGCTCAAATAGCTGGCCGGCGAACTCACCTTGCCTTAAGAGCTGATAGTGATCCTCGCTAAGCTGGGCAATCTCAAGTTGATCAGTGCCGATAACTTCATGGAGTTGTCTGGCTTTGAATTGAGCCTCATTATCGATGATCCTATCGTGACTTATGTAATTACCAGCACCTAAAAAAATGCCGCAGATAAGACCGAATAAACCCAGTTTGAATACAGTTGCCATCAGCGATATTGCAACCTGACTTGTTCCCACAATGGTGTCATAGCGTTCATCAGCAATATGGCAAAGGCGAACCCGTCCGGATAAGCACCCATGCTGCGAATGATAAATGTGAGTAAGCCAACGCCAGCCCCGAAAATATAGAGGCCTATATTTGTATCCGGTGAGGTCACGGGATCAGTCACAATAAAAAAAGCGGCCAACATGGTACCGCCACTAAATAAGTGAAAGAGTGGGGAACCGAGACTGTTGGAACTGCCACTGTCGTAAAATAAAACCGACAAAATGCAAAGGGTAAGCAACATGGCGAAAGGTGCTTGCCAACGTGCAGCACGTAAAATAATCAGACCTATACCGCCAACGAGAAAACCAAGGTTGATCCATTCATAGCCAAAGCCGCCGAAATATCCGACGCCATTCTCCAGTCGCCAGAATTCATCGACTGTTTGGCCGCCGCGGAATTTAAAGCTGTCGAGTACCGTTGCACCAGATAAGCCGTCGGCTAGTGCTGGCCAACTAGACATGGCAAGAGGAAAGGAAACAATAAGCGCCGCGTAACCAACCATGGCGGGATTAAATGGATTATTGCCAAGACCACCATACAGATGTTTGCCAAACACCATAGCGATGCCGCTACCAAATACCACCATCCATATTGGCAAGTCTGGCGGTAATGCCAGTGCCAGTAGTACGGCGGTCACAATAGCGGAGCCGTCTGTGATGATGCGCCAGTCTCTAGTACGCAGCTTCAATATTGAGAACTCGATCAACAATGCTGTCAGCACACTCACGACGATATTCACAAGTATGCCTGGGCCGAGATACCAGACGCTGATAAGGGTGCCTGGCACAAGACAAACCAGCACTAGTAGCATTATTCGACTGGTCCGGTTCAAATGAATGCTCATGACTTAAGCCTTGCAAGTAACGCGGCTTTATCTGCTTTCGCAGGGCGGGTTTTCACTGCCGATTGTTTGTTCTGCTGTCTTTGTTCATGGCGTTCAAATCTTTCCTTGCTGAGTCTGGCGATCTCGTTTTGTCGCGCTTCTTCAGCAAGCGTTAATTTCGCATCGACAAAATGTTGTGTCAGTGGGAGGTGACTTGGGCAGGCTCTATCACAAAGTCGGCATTCGATGCAGTCATCCAAACGGAGTTGCGCCATGGCGTTCGGATCCGATCGTTGCCAATAAAGTGCCTGGGGTTGTAAGTGTTTTGGGCAAACGATTTCACAATCGCCGCAGCGAATACATTCACTTTGTAAGACATCAACCGGGGCAAGGGGTCGCCAGGTTTTTACAACTGGCGTGATATCATTCCACCTCAATCATATCAATGCAGTCAACAGGGCAAGGCTCAAGGCAAAGATCACAACCAGTACAAAGATCATTAAGCACAACATGCATTTGTTGAGCGGCGCCAATGATCGCATCGACCGGACAGGCCTGAATACAAAGGGTACAACCGATACATTCTGGTTCTCTGATCCGAGCAACACGGGTTGGGCCTTGTATACCAAAGGTTTCATCCTGTGGGAGTACTTCCCGACCGAGCAGATTCGCAAGATTAATAATTGTTATCTCGCCGCCCGGAGGGCATCGATTGATAGGCTCTCCCCTGGCAATAGCCTCGGCATATGGTCGACAGCCAGGGTGACCGCACTGGGCGCACTGGGTCTGTGGTAAGAGCTGATTGATCTGTTCAACCACGCTATTGGTTTCAGTACGGAATTGACGATGGGCGTAAACCAGAGCGAAACCGATCAATGCGGTGATGCTTGCAAGGATAATCGGTTGAAGAAAAAGATCAGTGACAGGGCTCATGTTGAACCCATGCCTGTGAAACCGAGAAACGCCAGGGACAAGATGCCAGCGGTAATCATATGAATGGCAGCACCTCTGAAGGGGTGCGGGATATCCGCGGTCACGAGACGTTGCCGAATGGCGGTAAAGATAATCAGCACCAGCGAGAAGCCAAGTGCGGCACCAAAACCAAACATCACAGATTCAACAAAAGAATGGCTTTGTCGTACATTTAACAAGGCCACGCCCAGGACGGCACAGTTAGTAGTAATAAGCGGGATAAATATCCCAAGCACCTGATGCATAAGCGGCTGGGTGGCTCGCATGACCATTTCTGATAGCTGGACGAGACCGGCGATAATGACGATAAAGCTAACAATTCTCAGGTACTCTAAACCGAATGGCACCAGCAGGTAAGTATTTGCAATATAGCTAGCTGCCGCAGCCAGGGTCAGCACGAAGGTCGTTGCCGCTGACATACCAATAGCAGCATCGAGTTTCTGGGATGCACCCATAAAGGGACACAGGCCAAGAAACTGCACCATCACGAAATTGTTAACGAAGATGGTGCTCAGTAATATAACCAATGTTTCTGGCATAAGCTTGCCGAAAGACTTAAGTGACTTTCATGCCTGCAGTTGCGCCAGCATGGGGCTCAAGAATGTAGAGATCTTTTCCACCTGGGCCTGCTGCTAGTACCATGCCTTCAGACATGCCGAATTTCATCTTGCGTGGTTTAAGGTTTGCAACCATGACTGTTTGCTTACCAATAAGATCTTCAGGCGCGTAGGCTGATTTAATACCCGCGAACACATTACGTTGCTCGGTACCAATATCCAGGGTCAGGCGCAGTAACTTATCGGCGCCTTCTACATGCTCGGCGTTAACGATGGTCGCAACCCGTAGATCAACTTTGGCAAAATCTTCAAATTCGATTTCTGGGATCTTGTCGTCAGATTTTTCTGCTTTCTTTGTCTTTTCTGGACTGGCTGTTTCTGCCTCTGGTTCTGCGGAAGCGGCAACCATGGCATCAACAGTCTTTGACTCAATTCGTGTGAGTAACGGCTTAAATTTATTAATCTTATGACTAACAAGTGGCTGCTCAATTGCTTGCCAGGTTAGTGGTTCGATATTGAGAAAAGCCTCGCTCTTTTCGGACAGATTTGGCAAGACGGGTTTTAGATAGCCGATCAAAATGCGGAACATATTGATGCCATCAGAACACACCTGATGTACCAGGGCTTCATTGCCGGGTTGCTTGATCTTGGCCCAGGGTTCTTGCTCTGCAATATACTGATTTGCCTGATCCGCCAGGGCCATAATTTCACGCATTGCCTTGCCAAAATCACCTGCCTCATAGTGCGCTTGTAGAGTCGCTGAGGCCTCGATAAATGAAGCGATCAACGGTGAACTGGTTTCAGGCGCGAGTGTCGCAGCATAGTTTTTATTCAAGAAACCGGCACATCGACTCGCGATGTTCACCACCTTACCAACCAGATCAGAATTAACCTTGACCACAAAGTCTTCAAGATTGATGTCCAGATCATCGATATTGTTCGACAGTTTGGTCGCATAGTAATAGCGCAAATAGTCTGGATCGAGATGATCAAGATAGGTGCGGGCATTGATAAAGGTGCCGCGAGACTTGCTCATCTTCTGGCCGTTCACAGTAATGAAGCCGTGGGCATGAACCCTGGTCGGCGTGCGGTATCCAACCGCGCTTAACATTGCAGGCCAAAACAAGCAGTGAAAATTGATAATGTCCTTACCAATAAAATGGTGTACTTCGTATTCTGAATCCGCTTTCCAGAAATCATCGAAATGCACATCATTCACAGTCTTGCAGTAGTTCTGAAAGCTGGCCATGTAGCCAATCGGTGCGTCTAGCCAGACATAGAAGTATTTGCCGGGTTCACCGGGGATTTCAAAACCAAAGTAGGGAGCATCTCGACTGATGTCCCAGTCTTGCAGACCGATATCGAGCCACTCAGATAACTTGTTTGCAACCTGATCCTGTAGGGCGCCACTGCGCGTCCATGTCTTCAGATATTCAGTAAAGTTAGACAGCGCGAAAAAGAAATGGGTGGATTCCTTTAACACAGGCACGGCGCCAGAGACCTTCGAGCGAGGATTAATAAGATCCGTCGCATCATAGGTCGCACCGCAAGCCTCGCAGTTGTCACCGTATTGGTCTTCTGTCTTACACTTAGGGCAGGTACCGACAATAAATCGATCCGCGAGAAACATCTCCTTCTCCGGGTCATAGAGCTGATTGACGCTTTTCACGGCAATTTGACCGGCATCCTTCAAACGGTTGTAAATCAGGCTGCTGAAATACTCGTTTTCTTCAGAATGGGTGGAATGGTAATTGTCATGGCTGATACGAAAACCCTGAAAATCTTTTTCATGCTCGGCCTTAATGCCCGCAATTAACACTTCCGGTGTAAGATGCTGTTCTTCAGCCTTCAACATGGTGGCCGTACCATGAGTATCATCAGCGCAGACGTAGATGCACTGATTACCCATCATGCGCTGATATCTAACCCAGATGTCGGTTAGAACATGCTCGAGCATATGACCCAAATGAATGGAGCCATTCGCGTTCGGCAGCGCGCTGGTGACCAAAATGTTACGTTTACTCATTGAAAAATCAGGCTTATTTGAAAGGGTGCTAAATATACCCATGCAAACGGTGTTTTTCATCCCAAATCACACCTGTTTACGGTAAAACCGCAAATAGGATTTAATTGCCATTCTAAATTGACACAAAGTTGCCGGATAATCGGCAAACTCAAGGAGAAACCTCATCGGACACGCTGGCCCCCAGAAAATCACCTTACCTGGTGTAAAACATATCGTAGCTGTTGCCTCGGGCAAGGGCGGAGTGGGTAAGTCCACCGTTTCAGTGAACCTCGCTCTGGCACTTGCCGCCGAGGGGCACACCGTTGGCCTGCTGGATGCAGACATCTACGGCCCAAGTCAGGGACTCATGCTGGGCGTTCCTGAAGGCACCAAGCCAAAAGTAAGCGGAGAATTCCTGGAACCCATAGAAGCTCACGGTTTGCAGGTCATGTCTATGAGCTTTGTCACCTCCGACCGCACGCCAGCAGTATGGCGAGGACCAATGGCAAGCGGTGCATTAACGCAATTGTTAACCCAGACCTACTGGCAAAAGGTTGATTACCTGATTGTTGATATGCCACCTGGCACAGGAGACATTCAGCTCACCATGTCACAGCAGGTACCACTGAGTGGCGCAATTATTGTGACAACACCGCAAGATATTGCCCTGTTGGACGCGCGCAAAGGCATCGAGATGTTTCGTAAGGTCGAAGTACCCTTGCTTGGTATCGTAGAGAACATGAGTATGCACATCTGTAGTGAATGCGGTCATAAGGAAGCAATATTTGGCTCAGGTGGTGGCGATGACCTGGCAAATGAATACCACACCTCAATGCTAGCCCAGTTGCCACTATCGATGTCGGTGCGAGAACAATCTGACGGCGGTAAACCGCCTGTCATTGGCGACCCTGACGGAGACATTGCGCAAACCTTTCGAGAAATGGCGCAAAAGGTTCACAGTATGATTGATGGTCTTCAAAAAGATGCGCCAATGATCCGAATTGTAGATGACTAACCCCAAAGCGGGTGTGTCTACAAAGAAATTATTGATTGATTCACCACCGCAAACCCAACCGGTACAATTTTTCGCTTCCTCACCTGCGGCCATCCGTGGCCTCCGGTTCAG
>CBDUKY010000009.1:0-19704 GCA_965367925.1 uncultured Pseudomonadales bacterium
AGCCTTACCACGGGCTTCAATAAGACCGGTAATCGTTAACGAATCCCATAGCGGTTGATCAACCCCGTGCTTGAGTAGGAACAACTGCTGTTCAACATTCGGATAGTTAGGTTCCGTCAATAGCGCCGTTGTTGCCTCGACAATCTCGACATTATTTTCTTCAAGTTGTCTGGTCCAGGCATTAATCGCCTGCCATCGATATCTGGTTCGGGGAGAAACATATTGTCCGTTCTCATCAAAACCACCGTGCAACTTTAGACCACACGCTTCATGAGGTTTCGCATAGTCGATGTCTGCCTCAAGTTCTTCCTTACTAAATACTCGTCGTGTCATTTCTTCTTCCCTCTTACTAGTAGATGCTAAATACCCAGGCCGCGATCAATGAATAAACTCACTTCATCAATCAATTTCTTTCGATCAATATTTTTTCTGCCAGCGTAAGTCATGGCGTGACGAAGCAAGCCGCAGATGCCATGACTGACAAGTTGTAGATCGTACTGAGCCGCGACCTCTGCCGCGGATTCCTGTAGCGCCATGTCGACAAAGTGTCCTAACCGGTCATATATCTGCCACGCTTCATCGTCCTCAGGTGCAATGAGCACTGGGTCCATAAAGGCCGCCGTGAGTAGTCCAGGGTGTTCACTGCCGAAGTTGATCACCGTCTCAACCACAATTCTCCACCGCTCACGATGATCAAGGACCCCATCGAGATTTTCCCGAAAGCACTCAATCAGCTCCGCCTGGGCTTCATTTGCAAAGTCCATAAAAGCAACGCGCTTATCCTTGAAGTGCAGATAGAAGGTGCCACTGGCGACACCAGCCTGGCGAGCAATATCCTGGGGGCGGGTGGCATGATAGCCATCACGAACAAACAGCAACCTGGCCGCGGCTCGAAGCTTTAGCAGGGTATTTGCGGGAGACCTAACAGCGGTGGTAACGGTCATTTGCGCCTCAACTGACAATTTGTCATTAACTTACGCCTTCATAGAAAAGATTGTCAATGACAAATTGTCAGCGCCGATTAAAAGTAGGTTTAGCGTATAATCGCCAGACTAAACATTTCGGCATCTGGTAGAAGGTAATGACAAGACGATTTCCAAACACACGACTACGTCGCATGCGACGCGATGATTTCTCCAGGCGCTTGATGCAAGAGCATGCGCTGACGGTTTCAGACCTGATCTATCCTGTATTTGTCATCGAGGGTGAGGGTCAGACCGAAGCCGTCCCTAGCATGCCGGGTGTAACGCGTATGACGATCGATCTGCTGGTTGAGGAAGCAAAGAAAATTGCCGATCTTGGCATTCCTATGATGGCCTTGTTCCCGGTCGTGCCATTTGAGAAAAAGTCAGAAGATGGTGCCGAGGGATATAATCCTGATGGTCTTGCGCCAAGAACTGTTTCCGCCTTGAAAGCCGCGGTGCCAGAGCTTGGCATTATGACAGATGTCGCCCTGGACCCTTATACGACTCACGGTCAGGACGGTATCCTTGATGAAACCGGCTATGTGGCAAATGATATTTCTGTCGATGCTCTGGTAAAACAAGCCAGTGTTCAAGCTGACGCCGGGGTTGATGTGGTTGCACCATCAGACATGATGGATGGGCGCATTGGCGCAATTAGAGCCGCGCTAGAAGCCCATGGTCACAACAACACGAGAATCCTTGCCTACTCTGCGAAATATGCGTCGGCCTACTATGGCCCATTTCGTGATGCGGTTGGTTCTGCAAGTAATCTGGCTGGTGGTAACAAGAAGACCTACCAGATGGATCCTGCCAACAGCGATGAGGCGTTACACGAAGTTGCCCTCGACCTTGAAGAAGGCGCCGATATGGTGATGGTAAAACCTGGTATGCCTTATCTGGATATTGTTAGACGGGTAAAGGAAACTTTTCAGGTACCTACCATGGTCTATCAAGTTAGTGGTGAGTATGCGATGCATCAAGCAGCAATCCAAAACGGTTGGCTTACGGAAGCCGTGATTACCGAGTCTCTCGTCGCAATGAAGCGAGCGGGCGCCGATGGTATCCTGACTTATTATGCAAAGACCGTTGCCGAGTTGCTGCAGCAAAAGTAAAAATTTCTGCCATTGATTAGATATTCAGTTGAGTAATTGTGATCTGGGGCTTAGGATAAGCCCCTCAGATGCACCCCAACTTTTTTAAACCAGACATTTCAACACGATTGTTCTATTTGAAACCCGTTTTATCTTAGGAGCCACCAACCGATGTCCGACATAAGTCATGTAACCGATGACAGCTTTGAAGCCGAAGTGCTAAATTCCGATGTACCTGTCCTGGTGGACTACTGGGCGGAATGGTGTGGACCCTGCAAGGTGATTGCACCGGTGTTGGAAGAAATCGCAGGTGAGTACAAAGGTAAGATGAAAATTTGCAAACTAGACATTGATGCAAATGAAAATACACCACCAAAATATGGTATTCGAGGCATTCCAACCCTGATGCTATTTAAAAATGGCAGTGTCGAGGCAACCAAGGTTGGCGCTTTATCCAAGTCTCAACTGACAGCCTTTTTAGACAGCAATATCTAAATATAGCAGCTGGTTGTGCATGGCTTGAGACCGATGCCAACCAGCATATATGCCGCCGCCAGCCATATAAGGCTTGACAAGCGGTCAAAAAAGCGACATTTTTTGCACTATTGAAGCAGATGACGACAGAAGGGAAGCGCGAATTAGCCGCTTCAAAGCGTCTTAAGCACCATCCTCGAGACAAGATTAGCAATTTATCCAGCATTATTTACTCGTCGATACAGGTTTTTGTTAAATGATGCTGTAAACCAGAATTCAAGAGAAAGCGTTCACAAATCTAGAGATTGCATCCGCAACTAACTCCTAATTTCCCATAAAACTAAGACCTCCAGCGCATTAGCGCACCTACTACTCAATCAATCTAACGACTATAGCTATGAATCTAACCGATCTAAAAACCAAACCAATCCCAGAACTACTCGAAATTGCTCGCGAAATGGGCATGGACAACCTGGGCAGGTCACGTAAACAAGAAATCATAGCCAATGTGCTACGTAAGCACGCCAAGGGTGGGGAAGCGATATACGGAGATGGCACCCTGGAAATCCTCCAGGACGGATTTGGTTTCCTACGATCACCTGATAGCTCTTATCTTGCTGGCCCCGATGACATTTACGTTTCACCTAGCCAGATTCGCCGCTTTAACCTCCGAACAGGGGACACAGTTTCCGGCAAGATTAGACCACCAAAAGATAGTGAACGTTACTTCGCGCTGCTGAAGGTCGACCAGATCAACTTTACCGACCCAGGCGAATCCAAAAATAAAATCCTCTTTGAAAACCTCACACCACTTTTTCCTGACGAACCACTCACCCTTGAAGCAGGAAACGGCAGCACAGAAGATTTGACTGCCAGAATCATAGATTTGACCTCT
The DNA here is from genome assembly GCA_965367925.1 of uncultured Pseudomonadales bacterium. Lineage (GTDB taxonomy): Bacteria > Pseudomonadota > Gammaproteobacteria > Pseudomonadales > Azotimanducaceae > JAHRVQ01. Next base: position 3,426 of record CBDUKY010000009.1, read on the forward strand.
CCAATAGGAAAAGGACAGCGTGGCTTGATTGTCTCGCCACCAAAGGCAGGTAAAACACTTATTCTGCAAAATATCGCCCAGTCGATCATGCGCAACAACCCGGAATGCCACCTGATCGTTCTGCTGATTGATGAGCGCCCGGAAGAAGTGACAGAAATGCAACGTTCAGTCCGCGGTGAAGTGGTTGCCAGCACCTTTGACGAGCCACCTTCAAGACATGTTCAGGTCAGCGAAATGGTCATAGAAAAAGCCAAGCGGCTTGTCGAGCACAAGACGGATGTTGTGATCTTGCTTGATTCTATTACTCGTCTAGCTCGCGCCTACAATACTGTGATTCCGGCGTCCGGTAAGGTCCTCACCGGTGGTGTAGACGCCCATGCTCTGGAAAGACCAAAACGCTTTTTTGGTGCCGCGAGAAATATTGAAGAAGGCGGCAGCTTGACCATTATTGCTACCTGTTTGATCGATACCGGTTCAAAAATGGATGAGGTTATCTATGAAGAATTCAAGGGTACAGGTAATCAGGAACTACACCTTGAACGCAAGATTGCCGAAAAGCGTGTTTACCCTGCGATTAATATCCGCCGCTCTGGTACCCGTCGCGAAGAATTACTGATGTCTGAGGAAGAATTACAAAAGGTCTGGATACTACGAAAGATTATCCACGAAATGGACGACCTTGCCGCCATTGAATTCTTATTGGATCGGATGAAGAAAACGAAAACCAATGAAGAATTCTTCGCCTCGATGAAGCGTAACTAGATTAAGGACGTAACAGATGCTTGTTAATTGTCCCATTGCATCAATCGACTACCTTAATCACGATACACGCAAGGTCTTGTTGAAATTACCCGCAGGTACACCTGCAAATTTTAAGGCCGGGCAATATCTCAATGTGACACTGCCAACCAAGCAGTGTCCATTTTCCATCGCCTCGGCCCCGAATCCTGATGGTCTGGTAGAACTACATATTCGACCAACACCCAACTCAGAAGACTCTGTCGCGATAGAGACACTACTAGACAGTGTTGATCATCTGGAAATTGAATTCCCAATTGGGGATTGTTTTATCGAGACAGCGCCTGACCGACCGTTGTTACTACTCGCGGCAAGTACGGGCATCACACAAATGAAGAGCATTATCGAACACCTGCTCAAGACCGGCATTAAGCACCCGGTTTACCTCTATTGGGGTGTGGTGAGCGATAAGGACATCTATATTGCAGATATGTGTCAGCAGTGGTCTGCCAGGGAACCACAGTTTCACTTTGAGCCTGTAGTAAGTGAGCCTGCTAGCTCACCCAACTGGCAGGGTAAGGTAGGGCTTGTGGGCGAAGTTGCGCTTGCGGACTTTGACGATGTTTCAAATATGACTGTAATTGTCGGCGGCGGACCCGCGATGGTTTATGCTACCCTTGATATGTTTGTCGCTCGTGGTATGCCGGCGGAAAACATGATGTCTGATGTGTTTTCTTACGCGCCACGACCAGCCTAATCGTTCAGGGTTAGACGCAAGTACTCGTTACTTTTTTCATGGTCGCCTTCAAAGGCAAGTAGGTTTGCTAACTGGCGGCTAGATCCGGCATGGTGTCCAAGCTCAATACTCTTTTCATAGCATTGTTTCGCTTGATCCAATTCTCCTTTCGCCTCATAGAGTTGACCTAAACAAAACTGCAGCGAACTATCGTTGGGGTGGGTTTTTAGCCAACCATTTGCAACCTTAAATCGCTTACCGATTGTCTCTTTACCCAGCGCCCCATAGAGCTCGACCAGTTCTTTATGCCAGTGCTTTTTCAATACCCGGCGTAGAATCGCCTCGGTTTCCTGTTCGTAGTTAACGAGTTTACAGAGGGTTGTTAACACCTCAACATCGATGCGAGTTTCCTCCGACGCGCCCTTATAGATTGCAAGACGCTTTTCATTGCTACTCGCAGGTTCCGTAATTCGTTTAATAACAACTTGTTTTTCCAGTGCCGTATATTCTTGCGCTGATAACACCTTCTTCAAGGCTGGCAGCAATCGGTCGAGTGCCGGCCAGTCCTGTAATCCTCTCGCTGCTTTTTGTTTCATCATCAGCACATGACGGTTATCACTAACACCTTCAAGAACATGCAGGCACTCACGCCAGTCTTCACGTTCAATGGCCATCTCTGCCGCTGCTACAGCAATAGCGAGACTTGCATTTGAATCTGCTTCCGCTGCAAGTCGTAAATATTTTTGTCTGTCCTCCGGCTTACCCTGGGCATCTGAAACCCGCGCAAGATTCAAGTAGTTGATAACCGGCTGGGGTTGATGGGCAAGACCACTTAATAAAAACTTCTCAGCGCGATCCGTATTACCTTCTTGCAAATAAACCAGACCCCGGTTGGTATGTTCGATGCTTTTTCCGCGTCGTCTATCTACACGCCAGGCTTGAAATTGCCCAAGGGTACCGGTCACACCACGAAACAGGCGCAACAAAAAGTAGCTACCGAAGCCAATCACTGCGAGGCCACCTAAAAACACCCACAAACCCATTTGTAGGCTTGAGCCGCCATAGGAGAGCAATACATAACCAGGATCTCGCGCCATCAGGGTACCAAGCCAACCGGCGAGGATGACAACTGCCAATATATACAACATGATTTTTTTCATGGGGCTTTATCCAGGTCCCATCGTTGTTGTACCCGGCCCGGTCGCGTCAGTCGCACTTTCTCCGCGATCAGGTTGCTGGTGAAAGCGAGCCATGAGCTTTTTGATTTCCCGCAGAGAATTTGAAACATCAGGTGTCTGGCGAGTCACAGAAACACCCTGTAGGGCAGCAACATTCGCTTTGAGGCTAATAGTCACTTTATCTTCCTGGTCAAAACTCCGCCCAAGCCAGGCCATGGCATCTTCAAGACTTGCGTCAAATACAGCCTGCTTGCCCTGCAACAAACCGAGTTGTGCAAGCTGGAATTGCATCATCAGATTCTGCCGTAAGTAATATTCTTCCTGGGGTGGCAGAATTGGAGAAATAAGTTAGCCGTCCCGTCGATAGTCAACAAGACTCGCGAGCCTCGCCCCACCACGCTCTACAAGCGCCAGAAACCGGCTCATAAGGGTAGGTGCAACTTCAGTTTCTACTTCTGGTAAATCTGCAACATGAAACTCAAGTTGCTTTTGTTGCAGTTTGTCCACCTGCTTGATCATGGCTCCAAGCTGCACAAAATAGCCGTCCACATCGATATGTTGCACAGATTGAAGGCTGGCAATATCCTCAGCCAGGGCTTGTCGCAATTCAAACGCAACAATACCTTCAGCGTCTCGGATAATATTGTCTGCGGACTGGAACAGGGCTAGTGCACCAGCAACATCCTGCTCCATCATTACGCGTTGATTACCCAGACGGAGTAAATATTCTGCCTCGGCCAATAGCCAATCTTCACTGGATGTGCCGAGTTCCTGCTTCAAGCTATCGACCAGTGATGTCATCCGGGATTCAATCGCAGTGAATTGATCTGCCTGCTGGTCACCAGATGCAGTCAATAGACGCGCAAACTTTTCTGAGCTTGTCGCCTCAACCGTGGCAAGTTGTTTGGTTACCTTATCTAGCTGTTGATTCATTTGCGCCAGTCGTGGTTCCACCGTGTTGTCGATTGAGACCACTGGTTGCTGCTGCAGTTGGTAAGCGATAAAGGCGCCATAGCTGGCAATGCCGATAGCCAGAAGACTAAGCAACATTGCCGCGAAACTCACGACACCACTTGTGCCTGAATTTGAAGGTGGACGCTGGTCGTCTCCTGACCTGGCACCTTGCTGCTTCTCAAGACGAGAAAAAGCATCATTTAGCTGCACATCAAGTTTTTCGGTGTTTGATTCTGTCAACGGCTTAGACTCGGTGATTTTCTAGTAAAGGCACAAGGACTGATAACATTGCATCGTCCGCCTGACTGTTTGCAAGTTCGACTTTAACAAACCCACTTGCAATTGCCATGTTTTGCAAACGTTCTGAAGGTACGACCAGCTGGTAATTTGTCATATTCGGACCCGCCAGCTGCACCAGGTGCGACATAGCCTCGCCTGAATAGACTGCAGCGACGATAGGCTGATCGTTCATAAGCCAATTTTCATAAGCCACTGGTTCGCGCTCATAGACTTCAAGGTAGGTTACCTCAGCGCCTCTGGCTAACAAACCTTGCTTCAATGTTTCCTGACCACCAAGACCTCGCACCACGAGGCAACGTGCACCCGCTACAGATTGTAATAAAGGCAGCGCGAGTAAACCCTCAGAGGATGCAAGCGCCGGAAATGTCGCCTCAATATCCTGCCGCGCAAGGGCTGCTGCCGTCCCAGGACCAACAGCAAACCAGTCAAGTCCAACCGGCCACTGCGGCCAGTAGCTTGATAGCAGCTCAAGCCCGTAATTAACGGCGTTTTCGCTAATGAAGAAAACCTTGTCGTAACCATCCAAAGACATGGCAATCTGCTTTGACTGGCTGGTTAAGGGTAGTGCCCTGGTCTGCAACAAGGGTTTAGAGGAGATCTCAACAGGTAGGTGCTGCAGTTGCTTTGCTAGCTGCAGATTTTTTTCTTCACTGCGTGTCAATAAGAGCCTGACCACTTGATTAGCCCTGCCCAATCAAACCAGCAGCACCCCTGGCAATTAATTGTTCCGTCATTCGCCTGGCCATTTGTTGCGCTTCACTTCGCGCCACCTGATCCTCAAGACGCAGGTAAACACTCGCTTCCCCGGCCACGGGAACAGAACCAACATAGGAAACGAGTTTCATTTCAGATTCAATAATCTCTGCAAAAGCACCAATTGGCAGCTCGCAGCTTGCGCCAAGGCCAGTGGAAATCAGCCGCTCACAGCTAACCCGATCAAATGTCTGCTGGTGATTAATAGCCTCGAGCAAGGCCAGGGTTTCAGTATCCTCGAGTCTTGCCTGAATCCCTACCGCCCCTTGTCCTGCTGCTGGTATGGAAAGATCTGTCGACATTGGGTGAGTAATACGCGCCTCAAGCCCCAATCGCTTTAGGCCGGCGACGGCGAGAATAATCGCGTCAAAATCGCCACTATCGAGCTTCTGTAGCCTGGTTTCCACATTGCCACGGATATCCAGATAAGTGAGTTCTGGTCGATGATGTTGAAGCTGCAACCGGCGTCGTAGACTTGATGAACCTACCCTGGCACCAGCAGGCAAATCGTCGAGTCGCTGATAGTGATTACTAACAAACGCATCTCTTGGATCTTCTCTTTCGCAAATCGCGGCAATGCCAAGCCCCTCCGGCATTTCCGAGGGCACATCTTTCATGGAGTGCACCGCAATGTCCGCATCCCCATTCAGCAGCGCATGTTCAAGCTCCTTAACAAAAACACCCTTGCCACCAATCTTATTCAGTGAAGATTGTTTATCTCGATCACCCTGGGTGGTCATGCCGACAATCTCTACCGCCACATCCGGATGTGCCGCCAATAGCGCTTGCTTGACAAAGTTCGCCTGCCACATGGCGAGCTTACTCTCCCGGGTCGCCAACCGAATTAGCCTGGATTTTTGTTTTGATGTCATGGATCGCCAGCCATAAAAAAGGCGGCATTATAGCCGCCTTACAAATATCTAGCTCGGTGTTTCTCAATATGCGAGGTGACTGGCTTTAAACACTGCCAGCGATTTGCAGCCTTAGAGACTCTGAACCAGCCGTCTGAGGCCGGAAACATGGCGCCGACTGACGTCGAGGCGATCTTCTACCCCACGCATTCTTACCCTGTAGTGACCTCTAGGATCTCTCTCAAGCCCTTCTAGATGATCCATCATAACCAGTGCGTTACGGTGAATCCGTACCACACGATCACCAAACTCGGACTCTAGATCACGCAAGGTGTCGTCAATTAACACTTCACCCTTTTCGTGTCTGACAGTGACATACTTGTGATCTGCCTGAAAAAACCGCACATCAGTCAGCGGAATCAGCTCAATGCCTCGACGAGTCTTGGCACTAATATGCGTTCTAACCTTGGGTTCTGTATCAATTTCATCAGCGCCCATGGCACGGGCCTGAATCTTGTTGACCCTGCCAATCTTTGACAAGGTATCAACCAGCGCTTCGCGCCGGACAGGTTTCAACAGATAGCCGGAAGCATTGACATCGAAAGCTTCTACCGCATGTTCACCAAAGGCTGTACAAAAAACAACCGCTGGTGGTGAACTCAATTGTGCAAGCTCTTTACCGGTTGCCATGCCGTCCTTGCCAGGCATGCGGATATCCAACAGCACAATATCTGGCTCGACATCGAGGGTTTTCCGGATCGCTTCATCTCCGCATCCTGCTTCACCAACTACATCATAGTTATCGAGGGTGCCGACCATTCGAACAAGGCGTTCCCTGGCTAATTTCTCGTCATCAACTACTAACACTTTCATGTGAAAAACCTCGCTAGTCATTTCTCTATTACGCGGAGTCGATTCGACTCCATGAGATAACAAATTACGCGCTTTTCGCTACAAAACTGCGACACACTGCACAAAATAGCAGTGAAAGGTCAGGGTATATCTGCTTTTTGTGACCGGCATCACACTTTGCAACAATTTACCGATACCGGTTATACGTTAGCAACCAGCGGATAGGTCAATGTCGTGTCAAAGGAGTTCTCCCCCCGCTGACTGACCAGGGTCGCGCTTTCACCATAAATGGCCTTAAGCCGATGGCGAATGTTCTCCATGGCCATGCGATTTCCATGTTCATGGGAGCTATCTTCCTCTGGCACAGGGTTACTGATATGTACCACCAGTCGACCATCCTCGGCAAGAATATGAACCAGCACTGTGCCGCCCTCTGGCAATGGTTGAATACCATGATAAATCGCATTCTCAAGAAGTGGCTGCAAGGTCAACATGGGAATCCGTACTTCAAATTCATCAACATCAATAAACCAATCCACCTTTAGCCTGTCTCCAAGTCGCAGACTCTCAATGTGGACATACTTCTCACACAACTCCAATTCTTCCGAGAGAGGCACCGGTCGGTTTGATGAATCATTCAGTGATGCCCGGAACAAGACAGATAGATCCTCAACAACTTCCTCGGCGGTTTCTGGATCAACAGAAATCAAACTGGCAATAATGTTCATGGAATTGAATAAAAAATGGGGTCGAATACGCGACTGAAGCGCCTGAATCCTTGAGTGAAGTTCTGCCTGTTCCTGTTTACGAAGCTGGTGTTGCAAATAGAAGTACCGAAATGCAATCCCGGTCATCACCACCGCAACAATCAGATTACGGCCAACACCACCAAAGGTAGCAAGGGTCCATTGCTGATTTTCATCTGCCGTAAACCACTCGGCAAACAGGCTAAAGGCAAGGGTAAGTGAAAGAATCAGACTATATCCCGTGATGGTTGCCGCCGGAATGGACATTCGCCTGAGCAGGGGTCGCACATTACAAAGTACAGCCGCAGAAGTAAGCACTATCCACTGTACAAAGAAGGAGGTGAGACCAAATTCCTCCCAGCTAAAATCGACTAGCTGGGAATTTGCAAGTACCAGCACCAGCACTAATAGCTCGGTCACCAGAACAAGAAACAAAATATTTTGAGGCTGGCAAATATCAGGTAGGAAGAAATCCTCCTCCTGATCATATTTTTCTTCTTCTATCACCATCACGCTCCTTTAATCGGGCAGACCTAGTATAGCTTGATGCTGTTATACTCCGCGCCCTGCATAATGAATTCACTTGAACTGGCGTTGACGTACCATGAGTATCGACACTGACAAAAAGCTCTGGGATGGGCGATTTACCGAGGCAACCGACAAATTCGTCGAATACTTCACGGCTTCGGTCTCCTTCGACCAACAACTAGCACAATACGATATTGCTGGCTCCCTGGCTCACGCGACCATGCTTGAAGCCGTGGGCGTGCTAAATAGCAATGAACTAGGACAAATCAAACAAGGACTCGAAGCCATTTCCGCACAAATTGCGGCCAACGAGTTTGAATGGGAAGTTAGCCTTGAAGACGTTCATATGAATATCGAACGGGCGCTGACTAATCAGATTGGTGAAACTGGCAAGAAACTCCACACAGGCCGATCCCGGAACGATCAGGTTGCGACAGACATCAGGCTGTACTTACGCGATCAGATCGATCTCATTGCGGATCAGTTAACCAGGCTACAAACTGGCATTTTGTCCCTCGCCGAACGCGAGCATGAAACCATCATGCCTGGCATGACCCACCTTCAGGTCGCTCAACCAATTACCTTTGGCCACCATATGATGGCCTGGTTTGAAATGGTTGATCGTGACTATGATCGTTTGCTTGATACACGCAAGCGCGTTAATCGATTACCACTTGGTGCAGCAGCCATGGCCGGCACAACCTTTCCCATTGACCGGGCACTCACTGCCAAGCTACTTGGCTTTGATGGCGTTTGTGAAAATAGCCTAGACGCGGTTAGTGACAGGGACTTTGCCATTGAATTCGCTGCATTTGCCAGTTTGTTAATGATGCATCTATCACGCTGGTCAGAGGAGATGATCCTCTGGGCTTCCTCACAGTTTGAGTTTATTGATCTCCCGGATAGATTTTGCACCGGCTCATCTATTATGCCGCAGAAGAAAAACCCCGATGTACCCGAACTTGTGCGAGGCAAGTCCAGTCGTGTCTTTGGCCACCTAACGAGTCTGCTTGTGCTTATGAAATCTCAACCGCTGGCTTACAACAAAGACAATCAGGAAGATAAAGAACCCCTGTTTGATATCGTTAGTACTGTTAGCAATTGCCTGACAGCATTTACTGACATGATCCCAGCAATTGTCACGCGACCAGAAAATATGTTTCAGGCTGCGCTAAAAGGCTATGCCACTGCAACAGATTTAGCGGACTACCTGGTAAAACGCGGCTTACCTTTCCGGGATGCACATGATGTTGTCGGCAAGTTAGTGAATGTGGGCATTCAGCAATCTCTGGATCTATCAGAGCTACCACTTGAGGTACTGCAGAAGGAATCTGACTTAATCGAGGCCGACGTATTTGATGTACTGACCTTGCGAGGCTCAGTTGAGGCCAGGAACCATATAGGTGGCACCAGCCCCGATCAGGTCATGCAGGCAATTCGTCGTGGACGAGAAAAACTAGCAGCACGCCAGCCGGCTACAACAGTTTAACTTCCCGGCCTAGCTGTTCACTAAAGACCCTGGATATCAGTACGGGTAGGGTTTCATCGGTCGTCTGGCAATACCAGTCACCATCCTTCGCGGCGAGATGAAAGCCCCCGGATCTGGCTGCTACCCAGATTTCATGATTTGCGATCTGTCGGCTCAATACAATCGTTGAGCCATTTGGGAAGTTGACCGTTAAGATGCCACCGGCATTTTCAATATCCAGATCCTCTTCCAACTCATCGAGCTCATCTTCTAAACGAAACATCAAGCTATCAACTTGATCATGAAAATCTGAATCTCCCACGGAGGGCTCCCTCAATACAGCAATTGCGCCCAGTATACCGCTATCCGGCTTCCACGCTAAATCATCAAGCGGTATACTCACGACCTTTTCAGGAAACAAGACTATGCGCCTTATCATTTCCGGTTTCGTTCTGGCTCTGCTAGTCGGTTGCGGTCAAAAAGGCCCGCTGTATTTGCCTGCTCCTGAAGATTCAAGCCTTGCTTCAGTTGATCGACAGGCCAACCAGACAAGTAACACGAACCTGGCCACGAAGCGCCAATATCAAATCGAGACGAGTAGCTCTCCATTTACCTTTTCTGGCACATTGCTCGGCAAGCCGTTTAGCGCCAGCTCCTCATAATTTAGGCAAAGCATCATGGAATATTTCTCTCGCCAGAATGGCGAGCTGTTTGCGGAGAATGTGCCTTTGAGCCGCATCGCCGAACAGTTTGGGACGCCGACATTTATCTATTCAAGACAGGCCATCAGCGATGCTTATCATCGGTTTGATGCTGCCTTTGAAAGTCATCCGCATCAGGTTTGTTATGCTGTGAAAGCCAATTCGAACCTTGGTGTATTGAGCCTACTTGCTTCCCTCGGTGCCAGTTTTGATATTGTCTCCGGCGGCGAGCTTGAGCGGGTGTTACGGGCCGGTGGTGACCCATCTAAGGTTGTGTTTTCAGGTGTTGGTAAAACTGCAGCGGAGATCAAGCAAGCCCTGTCGGTAGGTATTGCCTGCTTTAACGTTGAATCCAGGCAGGAAATGAACGACATTATTGCCGCCGCAGATCAGTTAGGTAGGGTCGCGCCTATTTCCATTCGGGTAAACCCTGACGTTGACGCGAAAACGCACCCCTATATTTCCACGGGTCTAAAAGAAAACAAATTTGGTGTCTCGATTGAGGTGGCCAGAGAAATGTACCGGGCCGCGAGTGCTTCAACCCATCTTGATGTTGTCGGTATTGATTGCCACATCGGTTCGCAGATTCTTGAGCTAGGTCCATTTGTCGATGCCCTCGAACGTATACTAGCCCTGGTCAGTGACCTCGAAGCAGAAGGAATACATCTACAACATATCGATCTTGGCGGTGGTATTGGGGTGACTTATAAGGATGAGCAACCTCTTGCCATCGAGACCTATGCCGGCGCAATTTTGCAGCATATGGGCAAACATAAGCACACTCTGATGTTTGAACCAGGCCGATTTATTGTCGCCAATGCCGGGGTCTTGCTGAGCCGTGTGATTAACCTGAAACCGACTGACGAAAAGCATTTTTGCATTATTGATGCAGCGATGAATGATTTGATTCGTCCAGCCCTGTACCAGGCATGGCAAGAGGTTCAGGTTGTGACTGAAAAACCGGGGATCTCGACGGAGAACTATGATGTCGTCGGTCCGGTTTGCGAAACCGGAGACTTCCTCGCCAGGGACCGGCAACTAGCTGTGGAACATGATGATCTAATCGCGGTCTTCTCCGCTGGCGCTTACGGCTTTGTCATGAGCTCAAATTACAATAGCCGAAACCGGGCAGCCGAAGTCATTGTTGATGATACGACAGCAACCTGTGTTCGGCAGCGAGAAACCATCGACGATCAACTCAGACTCGAGCACACATTCAAGGCCTGACCCCCGGCAAGGGGCAGACAAACCCTGCTGCTTCACCATCTCCCGCGAGATTGCTATTGCAATCAGCCAAGGTCAAGGTAATCTAAGGCCATTATGTTACTTAGATTTACCAAGATGCACGGTTTAGGTAATGACTTCGTGCTCCTGGACTTGATATCACAAAATATAACGATACGCGAAGATCAAATTAGAGCACTAGCCGACCGTAAACTCGGCGTTGGATTTGACCAACTGTTGGTTGCAGAACCACCAGATGACCCTGCCACGGATTTTAAATATCGCATTTTTAATGCCGATGGCAGCGAAGTCGAACACTGTGGCAATGGCGCACGGTGTTTTTTGCGATTCGTTCGTGATCGAGGTTTAACGACCAAGACGCGAATCAAGTTAGGGACTAGCAACGGCATTATCGAGGCCAAGTTGGAGAAGGATGGCAATATCACAATTGATATGGGGCCACCTATTCTGCAGCCTGATCGAATCCCATTTATTGCAGACAAGGCGCAAATTCTCTACGACATAGAGGTAGCATTGCCAGTCTGCGGCACCGTCAAGAACCTTCAGGTTGCTTGTGTAAGCATGGGTAATCCACATGTGGTGCTACAAGTCGATGATGTTGACACTGCGCCGGTCACCCAACTGGGTGCTATATTGGAAAAACACTGCCGCTTTCCTGAGCGGGTCAACGTCGGATTTATGCAGGTTGTTTCTCGGAATGAGATTCGACTAAGGGTCTTCGAGCGTGGTGTCGGTGAAACCCAGGCCTGCGGTACCGGTGCCTGTGCTGCAGTTGTTGCTGGCAGGCTGCAAGGTTTGCTGGATGATACTGTCAGCGTTTATCTGACCGGCGGCAAACTAACCGTGTCCTGGCAGGGAGATTCAACACCTGTGTTAATGAACGGGCCTGCAACCAGAGTTTACGAAGGCCGATTACACATCTAGGTAAGAAAATGACCGCAAAAACAAAACAACAAGAGCATCAACTGGATGCCAATCTCGTCGCTGAATACCTGGCTAACAATCCTGACTTTTTTCAAGATCGTGATGCACTACTGGTGGAATTGAATCTGCCACATGCACCCGGTGGCGCCATATCTCTGGTTGAGCGCCAGGTTGCGGCCATGCGAGAGCGAAACAAAGAAAGTAAAAAGAAGCTTGATGAGTATGTAAAGGTCGCCAAGCAAAACGACGATATTTACAAAAAGTGCCAGTATATGATTCTTGGACTGGTTGAAGCGGACTCCCAGGAAGCATTTCTCAAGAATCTGGAAAAGGGCTTTAAGCGAGATTTTAAATCTAGCGCTTACAGTCTGATTGTTTTCGGTTCTAAACCAAGTCAGGTAAACCACTTCACCACCATCGTCCAGAAAGAGTCCGCAAAGGAATATGTGGGTTCATTGATGAAGAGCAAAAAGCCAACACTTGGTGTGTTGCGGCCATCCGAGCAGGATTTTTTGTTTCGCCATCAAAGTGACAAGGTAAAATCCGCCGTGGTGATGTCCGTGCGCCTGGGTCGTGATCAAATTGCCTTATTGGCCATTGGAAGTAGCGATGCAAAATACTTCCAGGCTGGTATGGGGACAGCATTTGTCGGTTTCATTGCCGACACCCTTGCCAGGCTTATCCCACGATTTATTCCCACCCAATGAGTCACTGATGACGAGTGCAGCACTGCTCGATGTCATCACCGCGTTCCTCGATCATCTTAAACATGAGCGGGGTCTAGCTGAAAATACCCTGTCTAACTATCAGCGCGACCTTGTACATCTGGCCGTCTATTTAGACGAGCAAGACGTTCAGGACTGGCAAAAAGTGCAAGCACATGATTTACGCACCTATGTTGGCAGGTGTCATCGCTCGGGTACTTCAGGGAAAAGTCTACAAAGACGCCTTTCGACATTTCGCACCTTCTATCACTATCTCGTTCGCGAGGGGCTTAGCAAGCATAATCCGGCCCTTGATATTGCGACACCTAAAACCCCAAAGAAGTTACCACGCACGCTGGATACTGATCAGGTTTCCCAATTACTCGATAAGGATACGTCTAAATGGCACGGCATTCGCGATAGGGCGATGTTGGAACTTTTCTATTCCTCCGGTTTGCGACTTAGTGAGCTGGTTGGGGCAGATATACTTAGCATTGACTGGGATGAGGGTAGTATCAGGGTACTTGGTAAAGGGAACAAAGAGAGAGTAGTGCCAGTTGGTAGCATGGCTGCCAAAAGGCTTCGTGGCTGGCTTGATATTAGAACCCAGCTACCAAACAAGAAAGCCCAGATTAAGGACGAAAACGCACTTTTTCTAAGCGAACGAGGCAATCGAATTAGCACCCGTTCCGTGCAAACCAGACTCCAACAATGGGCTATTCAGTCTGGTCTCCCCGGGCGGCTACATCCACATATGCTACGCCATTCCTTTGCTAGTCATATGCTGGAATCGAGTGGCGACCTTCGCGCGGTGCAGGAACTCCTTGGCCACGCTGACATCTCAACGACGCAGATCTATACCCACCTTGATTTTCAACATTTAACCGAGGTTTATGACAAGGCGCATCCCAGAGCCCAGAAGAAGGGGGACCCATCTTTTGATTAAGGTTATTGGCTTTGATTTAGACGACACCCTGTGGGAAGTAGGGCCAATTATTCATCGTGCTGAATTTAAGCTTAATGATTGGCTTCAAACCGAAGCACCAGGCAGCAAGTACACTGTCGCAACAATGCGTGAATTACGTCATGAACTACTCGCTGCAGAGCCTGAACTTGCAAAACAGATAACTGAATTTAGACGCCGCATTATTGAACTTGCACTAACTCGCAGTGATATTCATAACGCGACGGACTTATCCCATCGTGCCATCGAGGTTTTTCTCGCCGCCAGAAATGAAATTGAATTCTTTGCTGGTGCCATGGATGTTCTGAGTGAACTAGCAAACACATTTACATTAGGCGCACTAAGTAACGGTAATGCAGATATAAAGCGACTAGGATTGGATAACATCTTTAGCTTCGCCTATTCCGCTGAACAAGTGGGCGCACCAAAGCCAAATCCGGATTTATTCCATGCAGCATTGACCCATACAGGTATAGATCCGCACCAGATGATTTATGTTGGCGATGATCCATCGATGGACATCGACGCGGCAAAAAAGCTGGGGCTTAAGGCAATCTGGCTTGACCACGGAAAAAAACCAAAAGGCGACGCAGAACCGGACCACATTATTCACGACATCCGTGAACTACCAACGGCAATCGCAGCAATCACGAATCAGCAATAAGGGCTTTGATTGCGTCGATATCAGCGGCCATGACCCGCTTTCTTGTCGGTAGCCCGCGTAGTGCCTCAAGATCAGGATGGGTCACTTCCACATCTGGTAATGCCATCGCCATTACCGTATCGAACTTCGCCGGGTGTGCCGTCGATAGACACAGCATGGGTACCCCTTCTTCAAGCTGCTGCTCTGCAATGGTCAGTCCAACAGCGGTATGAGGGTCAACTAAATAATTCTGTTCATGGTAATAACGTTGGATGGTTTCGATGGTCGTCGCATTTGTCACAGCGGCGGAGACGATATCTGCATCAAATCGATCGGCGTTAAAGCGCATTTCTGCTCGTCCCGTATCTAGAAATGTCTGCATGAACTCAGATACCTTCTGGGGATTTTGATCTACTTGATAATATAGATAGCGTTCAAAGTTGCTCGCGATCTGGATATCCATTGCTGGACTATGAGTAAAGTTCACGCGCCTGCGTTCATAGACACCTGAATTGAAAAACCGCGCCAGAATGTCATTCTCGTTGGTTGCAAGAATCAGGCGACGGATAGGCAGGCCCATTTGCCTGGCAATATAACCAGCAAAGATGTTTCCAAAATTCCCAGTCGGTACACTCACATCAAACTGCGCGGGTGAACCCAGCTGAAAGTAGGCGGAAAAATAGTAAACAACCTGCGCCAGCACCCTGGCCCAATTCACTGAATTCACGGCGGCCAGATTATGCTGTTGCTTGTATTCAAGATCCGAGAAAACAGCTTTCATCAGGGTTTGGCAATCATCAAAGCTGCCTTCTACTGCAATATTATGGACATTGGGATCAAGTACTGACGTCATTTGCAGTTCTTGCAACTGACTGGTTTTGCCTTCAGGGAACATAATGAAGATATCAATGTTGTCCTTACCGCGAATCCCGGCGATCGCTGCACTGCCAGTGTCACCGCTTGTAGCCCCGAGGATATTGAGCTGCGTATTTTCCTGCTTAAGAATCAACTCGAAAACATTGCCCAGGAACTGCAGGGCGACATCTTTGAACGCCAGGGTTGGCCCATGGTATAGCTCAAGGACACTGAGTTGATCTAGCTGATGAAGCGGCGTGACCTTTTCATCGTCAAAGGTCTCGTAACTACGTTGAATAATATCTTTAAGATCGTCCGCTTCTATATCGTCGATATAGAGGGACATGACGTTGAATGCTAATTCGTTATAACTACTGCCAGCCCAGTCATTTAGCACTACTGAAATGTCTGGAATCTGCTCTGGCACAATCAAGCCGCCGTCAGTGGCGAGCCCCATCATCACGGCTTTTTTAAAGGATATGCCGCTGACGCCGCCGCGGGTGCTTTTATATTTCATGATAGGGACAAGGTTAGGAAAGGGCTGATTATAGTGTCGTTGGCGTCAACTATGAATTCCGATTTTGCATGTACACCATAACCAGTTGCTAGTGAACAAATAAAAAGGGCCCCAGATGAGGGGCCCTTCCTATAAATTTGGCATCCTGGGACGCCAGGGGAGAACTAGAAGGTCTTACCAAGGGTGAAAACTAGTGACTCTTCATTCTCACAGGAAGTACCAGCAAGGTTTGCTGCCTGGCAGATATCATCATCAGCGAAGATTGCCGCAACGCCTACATCAAAGTCAGCGATGGTTGTGCCATAGCCTATTTCAATGTGAGAACCGTCAAGATCATCACCAAAGGTACCGTAAGTGCCATAAAAACCATTCTCAAGCGCAACACTTAGTGCAAGATAGTCATAGTCTTCATCAAAGCCGCCCAGGTTATCGTGTTCACCTACTGAATACTCAAGCCCAAACACCCCATAGCCCAGGTTCAAGTTAATTTCTTCATAGGTATCATCGAAAGTATCACCAGTGTAGTAGTAGCCAGTAAAACCAATGCTAGCAGTGATGCCAGATTCAGTTTCGATGCCATAGCCAAAGTAGCCATCAATTTCCAGGCCATCACCTACATCAG
>CBDUKY010000010.1:0-19038 GCA_965367925.1 uncultured Pseudomonadales bacterium
CTACAGAACCATCTGAAAAACATCATGAAAGACATCCATGATGCTTGTCTTGAGTATGGGCAAAAACCAGATGGCAATGTGGACTATGTGAAAGGCGCTAATATTGCCGGCTTCGTTAAAGTCGCTGATGCAATGATTGCGTTTGGCGTCGTCTAGACAACCCTGCTAGTTAAGATAGAAACAATCCGGGTCACGCAAGTGCCCGGATTTTTTTGGTTATTGATGAATTAAAGTCACAAATCTATCAACTTTTCACCTATTTAACTTTCTCCCGCACAAGTTACAATGTACGACTTGCTACCCCGGAGGAAACAATGAGCGAAGCTATCGCAACCCCAGCGGATCAAATTCCTGATCCCTATTCACTACCATTAGAAGACGTAAACCCACTTCAAGCGCGGCTCTTCGAGCATGATGCATTGTGGGGATACTTTGAGCGACTTCGTAAAGAAGATCCTGTTCATTTCAGCGAAGATGAAGAATTTGGCCGTTATTGGCATGTCACAAAATACAAAGACATTATGGAAGTCGATAAGAACCATGAGGTCTTTTCATCAGAAGGTGGCATCACAATCGGTCCTCCGCTGAATGCACCTGAAGAACGCCTTCAGACTCGCATGTTTATTGCCATGGACCCGCCAACTCACGACGTTCAGCGGGCAACGGTTAGTCCTGTCGTTCAACCTAGTAATCTGGCAAAGATGGAAAGCACTATTCGCGAACGTGCTGGCAAGATTCTAGACTCGCTACCCGTTGGAGAAACCTTCAACTGGGTTGATCGGGTGTCAATTGAACTGACCACCCAGATGCTTGCAACCCTATTCGACTTCCCGTTCGAAGATCGCCGCAAACTAACACGCTGGTCAGATGTAGCCACTGCTGCGCCTGGTACCCTGATAGAAAGTGAAGAACAACGCCGGGACGAGCTCCTGGAATGCCTGGAATACTTCACAAAACTCTGGAATGAACGTGTGAATGCGCCGCCCAAATCTGACCTGATTTCCATGCTTGCTCACGGCAAAGACACACGCAACATGGAACCGATGGAATTCCTCGGCAACCTGATACTGCTAATTGTGGGTGGCAACGACACCACGCGTAACAGTATCTCTGGTGGCGTATTGGCGTTAAATCAGAACCCAGCCGAATATGACAAACTTCGTGCCGATACTAGTTTGATACCAAATATGGTCGCTGAGATTATTCGTTGGCAAACACCTCTTGCCTATATGCGTCGTACTGCTTTGAAAGATACGATTCTAGGTGGCAAGCAAATCAAAGCAGGTGATCGTGTTTTGATGTGGTATGTATCAGGCAATCGTGATGAGGAGTCTATTGATCGACCAAATGATTTCCTCATCGATCGTCCAAACGCTCGTCGCCATGTATCTTTTGGTTTCGGTATCCATCGTTGTATGGGTAACCGGCTTGCTGAGATGCAACTGCGCATCGTTTGGGAAGAGATCATGAAACGCTTCGAGAAGGTTGAAGTCGTTGGTGAACCTGTAAGGGTTTTCTCTTCTTTCGTGAAAGGCTATTCAGAACTACCAGTTAGGGTTCACCCTAAGAAATAGTTTTAAGGCTTGTGCTCTGTAGGCGTTCTGCCTACAGAGCATATTTTTCCTCTTCTCCACAGCGCCCTAGAAAGACCGGGGCATCTTTAATACATGCTCACCCACAAAGCTCAGAATCAAGTTAGTTGAGATTGGGGCTATCTGGTAGAGACGTGTTTCCCTGAATTTCCGCTCAATATGGTATTCCTTCGCAAAAGCGAAGCCGCCAAAGGTTTGCATACAAACATCACCTGCATGCCAGGAAGCTTCTGAAGCGAGCAGCTTTGCCATATTCGCCTCTGCGCCACAGGCCTGGCCGGCATCAAACATGTTTGCCGCCTTTTCGACCATTAATGAGGCTGCTTCAACCTCCGTATAACAGCGAGCAATCGGAAACTGGACGCCCTGGTTTTGACCAATCGGTCTATCAAATACAGTACGGCTAGTAGCATAGGCGCTTGCCTTATCAATAAAGTATCGGCCATCACCGACACACTCAGCACCAATCAGAATGCGTTCTGCATTCATACCATCGAGTATGACCTTAAAGCCCTTCCCCTCCTCTCCGAGCAGGTTATCTGCAGGGATTCTCAAATCATCAAAAAACAGTTCACACGAATGATGGTTGATCATGGACTCGATAGGTTGAATGGTCAGCCCGTTACCCACTGCTGCTTGCACATCAATCAAAAAGGCCGATAGCCCTTCTGTTTTCTTGCTGACGTCGGCCTTTGCCGTTGTTCGTGCAAGTAGCACCATGAGATCAGTGTGTTCAATCCGACTGATCCAGACTTTTTGGCCGTTGATAACATACTCGTCGCCCTCTTTTCTGGCGATTGTTTTCAGGCTTGTGGTGTCAGTACCCGTTGTTGGCTCGGTTACACCAAAGCTTTGTAACCGCAGCTCACCCCGGGCAATTTTCGGTAGATAGCGTTGTTTTTGTTCTTCGCTGCCATGCCGGAGGACTGAACCCATGACATACATCTGGGCATGGCAGGCACCAGCGTGAGCGCCAGATCGACAGACCTCTTCCATCACCACGCAAGCTTCTCTCACCCCAAGCCCTGCGCCACCATAGGCTTCTGGAATGAGCACAGTTAAGAAACCTGCATCGGTTAACTCTTTGACAAATTCCGTTGGGTAGCCGCGACTACGGTCAAGGGCTAACCAAAAGTCTTCGCCATAGTTTGCACAGAGCTGCTTCACAGCTTGTCGAATTTCTTGCAGGTCTTGAGATTCCATACCAACCTCTAAAAAAAAGAGGCAGTTTAGCAGAACTGATCGGCGGGGTTAGGGTCAGCTAGTGTCAGGCTTTTTCGTGCTGAGGACTGATGCCATATTCAACCATGCACTGGTTAGTGACCGAAAGGATCTGGCCGAATCTATCCATGACAAATCGATTGAACAGGGGTAGCAATAGTTTTCGTTCGTCATGAGAAAGCTCAAGTTTCTCTGTTGCATACCAGAAGCACAGATAAAAATTACCTGGCTGCATGGGGTGGAAGTGTATATCCGCGTCTACAAGTTGGCTAAAACGTAATCGTAGTTCCTCTAGCAAAATCTTATAGTGGTTTTCATTACGTTCACTGTAATGACGCAGAATTTCCAGCACATCATCTGACGGATTCGGCAGACTTTGTTTATCACGACGATTGATCAGGCAAACCCAGGCCTGATTCATCAAGGCATTGTATTCATTACGATATAGCGGAGATAGGACTTTCAGCGCTCTCGTCACATTAAAGTGTTTTGAGAGTTTCTCATCTTCTTGACAACCATACATCTCTTCAAACAGTGCATCGGCGGCATTCATTGCCAGTCCATCGAATAGATAGGACATCTTACTGTCAGTGGCGCGTTTGACTCGCTTAACGATCTGAATTGCGCGGGTTCGGTCATTGGTTGGCAAGTTGATGATATCGGCTGTCTGTCTGTTCGGATTCACAGTTGTTGCCCGTTTTATGACGCTATGGGATGAGGGTTGTCTTAAGATATGAATCGATTGAAGCACCTCTCGTATCAATTGCACACCGGTTTCTCAAGCAATCTTCCAATACGTGAGGTCTATCACAAAACAAAAGAATACTGGTTCAAACTTTACGACCATTGAGTGATGAACGGTTGACCCATTAACGTCATAAATACTCTCAAATTGGGGTCGAGACGGAATTTTCTGATCGTGTATGATGTTGATTCTGCTACGGTGGTTTTATAAATGTCGATAAAAAACGAACTCTCCTACCCTTATGACACCAGCCCAGAACCGGGCTATGCAATCGAGATAGCGCCAGGCGTAAAGTGGCTACAAATGCCACTCCCTATGTCGTTGAACCACATCAACCTCTACCTGATTGAAGAGGATGACGGCTGGGTAATTATTGATACGGGGATACGCGGCGAGGAAACCCGTGACTTATGGCTAAAGATTTTCGATACCGCGCTCGGCGGTAAACCAGTATCAAAAATACTTTGTACCCATATGCATCCCGACCATACAGGCCAGGCAGGATTTTTATTCGATCACTGGCAAGCGCCCCTCTATATGAGCTATTCCGAGTACTATCAGGCCCGGGTTATGGCCATGCAGATGAAGGAAGGTGGCAGTTGGCAAATGGCTGAATACTATTTGCGCAATGGAATCGAGCAGGCATTCCTTGATGAGCTAAGAGAAGCGCGAAGTAACTTCACACCACAATCTGAGGACCTGCCAATTCCGGGCTCATTTGTACGATTAAGAGATGGTGACGAATTACAATTTGGCAAATACCAATGGAAGGTATTGGTTGGCACAGGTCATTCACCGGAGCATGTTTGTCTTTACTGCAAAGAATTGCGGCTGCTAATCTCAGGTGATCAAATCTTGCCAGTGATTACTTCTAATGTGAGTGTGCACCCCACAGAACCACTGGCAAACCCCTTAAAAGGCTGGCTCGAATCTCACGAACAATTCAAGAAAGTCTTGCCGAATGACGTATTGGTTTTACCTGCACATAACGCACCCTTTTATGGCGCACATGAGCGTTTGCAGCAACTCATCGATCATCACGAAGACAGGATGTTGATTATCGAGGAGAACTGTACAACACCGACAATGGCGATAGATCTACTGCCACTATTGTTCGCCCGTAAACTGGAAGGACACACGAAGATCATGGCCCTGGGTGAGTGTATTGCACATATTCATTGTTTAATGGATCGTAATCGTATTGAACAAACCCTGGTTGATGGTCAATATTTCTACAAATCCATTGCACCGGATCTGTCGAGTCGTGCTCACCCGGATAGTCACGAACCACTGGACGATGCACCAACTCTGGTCTAGGCAAAGACTTGTTGCTCTAGCGACCAAGTGTACCGGCAGGAATTTCGTCCTCAAAAAAGCAGGTGTCTATTGAGCGCCTCGTGGGTGTACCGTACTTGCCCTTTGGCCAACCAATTGGGAGCAAGGCACAGGATGGGCAGTTTTCTGGCAAACCAAGACTTGCATCAATTTCTTCTCTAAAGGCAAGGTGGGCTGTGGTCAAAGATGCGCCAAGCCCTACTGCTCGACAGGCTAATAGAACATTTTGAATCGCCGGGAATAATGC
Organism: uncultured Pseudomonadales bacterium; assembly: GCA_965367925.1. Lineage (GTDB taxonomy): Bacteria > Pseudomonadota > Gammaproteobacteria > Pseudomonadales > Azotimanducaceae > JAHRVQ01. The sequence continues at coordinate 5,141 of CBDUKY010000010.1, forward strand.
CTGAGACTGGGGCTGGCCTCGCCTTGTCCAGCCAGCGACAAATAACAATACAGGCACTTCATGCATATGCTCCGCCAGATAGATTGCGGCCTTCATATTGCGTCGTTTGGCTTCCGGATAAGCAGGATCTTTGGCTGCTTCAATGGCCGGCGCGATATAGCTTGAAAACGTTTCCTGATATTTCTTGGCGATAAACTGGCGTTTTTGTTCGTTGGTCACTGCAATAAAAAACCAGGGCTGCCGGTTACCACCACTTGGCGCGAAGGTTCCTGCCTCGCAAACTTTGCGAACCAGCTCAATGGGTACGGGATCGGACTTTAACCGTCTAATTGCCCTGGTTGTTTTGATTGCATCAAACAAACCAATGTCTTCACCAATTGTTTCAATATCCACGCTTTTCTTCCTCTCCCCATTGCGTCATGTTCAAGCAATCTACTGCAGTGTGTATTTGTCCGCGTCCAGCTTAACCTTACCGTTTCGGATCAAGCGCTCAAGATGCATGCCCATGCTCCGTCGCTCCACTTGATCAACCATCGAGCCACCCGTCCCTGGTCGATAAACAAATCGATGCGCGACAATCTCATCCATTGAACGAGGGTGTACTAAAAAGGCTAACAAATTTTGTTCCCGGTAATCGATCATGGCACGAAAAGATTCTAACATTTTGAGAAAGGTGTCCCGATCTTCTATCAAGCCCTTGTGGTGAAATGTCAGCCAGTATTTGGCATCTAAATGCCGTAACTTCTCAAGGCTTGCTTCAAAATCCTCTAGATCCGACCAGGCATCACCGTAGTAGGGTCCGAAGCCTGTGAGTTCAATATCACCAAGGTAAACTAGCCGATCATCACTGTTATCCCAGTCAAAGATAAAGCAGCTGTGTCCTCTCGTATGACCCGGTGTATGCATGACTTCCATGCGCACACCACCGAAGTCAAAAGTTGCACCATCGGCAAAAGCTTGTGCATCCTCTCTAACCTCAAAGAAAAACTCATCTACCAGGGTCTTTTGAAATTCTTCCCTGGTCTGGCCTTCAAAACCGTATATATTCAACATGCCGTCAAAGGTTTTTATGCCTATGGCATCTGCTTCATGGGTGTAGACCTTTGCCTCAGGAAAGAGGTGCACACCAGCAATATGATCCTCATGCACATGACTCAGCAAGATTTGATCGACAGCTGGAAGATTTCCTTTGCGGGCAACCACGCCCAGACTCGGATCGACAATTCCACGCAGATTGCGACCATTAATATACAAACTATTACCATGTGGATACTTACCATTCTCAGCACCAAACAAAACAGTTAAGGGGCCAATATTTCGTTGCTTTAAAACTTCACTCGTCATCTGATTTCCAAAACGCGCCAATAGGACCGGGGAATACAACCGGGCTTTCAAACCCATCTTTGTTAACACTCGCAACCCCGAAAAAATAATTATCGATGACAACATTTTTGAGGGTTAACTCAGTCGTGTCACCTGCATCACGGCTCCATTGCCATTGTGGTTCCGTGGTTAATCGCCAATAGACTTTATAGGAGGTTGCACCATCCACCTTACGCCATTTCAATGTGGTGTCCGGGGAGACAACTCCTTCAATTGTTACCTGCTCTGGTGGTGCAGGCGCCATGGCCATGGACGCAAGACTCACGGCATTTAGGGCGGTCAATTTGGCCGCATAGTCAAAATCGACAAACTCGATAGTATCGCCATAGTGTCTACCATCGACATTGCGTAAATCTTGATGCTGCCTATCATAGTGTTCGTTGGTTTCCATAATTCGCACCCCTGGAAAGCCAACCTCATTAAAAGGTCGATGGTGACCACCGCGACTGAATCGGTCCAGACGATAAATCATCATCACATCCAGATTACGGATATATTTATCAGCCATCTTATCGACATAGCGTGCAACGTTACGAGAAGGTGAATCTACTTCACCACCAGTAAATCGTCGAATTCGCGCTTCTTGTGCTGTCTCTATTGGCCTTGTTGCCTCCGAGAATACCCGCGCCGTAGTATTGTTGGTTACACCATTAATACCGCTAATATTACCAATCATATCGTTGTTCAAGATGGCTTCGATTTTCCAACCATCTTTGACTGCCTGCTCTGCCATGATCTTTCCGCCAAACAGTCCCTGTTCTTCACCGGACAAGCCGACCAGGACGATCGATGCTGGAAAACGGTATTGGCTAAGCACGCGAGCTGCCTCAAGTACACCAGCCATACCCGAGGCATTATCATTTGCCCCCGGCGAATCATTTTCGCTATTGAGCGGATCACTTATGCGCGAATCAATATCGCCAGACATAATCACATAGCGATTAGGATCTGTGGTACCCGGCAGTATTGCGATCACATTGACCACCTCCGTGGGTACAGGAATCCGCCTTTCACCACTAATAACCTTGCTTTGCGTATAGACCTTAAGACAACCACCGCAAGCCTTTGAAATTTCGTTGAATTCTGACTCGATCCAGCGCCTTGCTGCACCAATACCGCGATGATCAGATTCCGTATCACTTAAGGTGTGCCGGGTGCCAAAGGACACCAGTTTTTGGATATCTTGTTTTATTCGCTCAGCTGAAGGTGCTTCCGCAATGTCATACAAAATGTCCTGCGCCTGAACCCCAGGCGTCAGGGATAGTAAGGCGCTAAGGAGTAGCGCCTGGGGCAATCTATAGATCGTCATGGATTTAGTCCTCTTTTGATACCGGTGTCTGGTTTTTATCTGCGACTACCGGTGCTAGTGACATTTCTGCTTGTAACAATTTTTTCAAACGCTGATAACCGAACCAGGAGATTCCACTCAATCCGGCAGCAATAAGAAACACCCCGGCACCTATACCCTCAAACCCGGGTAGCATCGCCGAGGCCTCCCAGCCGGTATAAAGCAAAATCCCCATAAAGGGTGCGAAAGCACCGCGGATACCGGTTAAGGTCACATGGGCGCCCATATAGGCTGCCAATTGCTGCTGGTTGGCAAAATCATTATGCCCCAGATTCCATGCCAGTGATCCACCTCCCCTGGCAATACCTAATACTAGCCTGCCAAGCGCCAGCGTGAGTAGTGATGACAACAAAGCACCAACGAACATGGTTAGTTGCGAGACCACCCACAAGGCACTCTGGCGGGCCCTGAACAGAGTGACATGATTTTGATCCAGATAGTTGGCCCAGACCGGCAAGGTAAGCATCGAGATAATAAAAGGAACGATGACCGTAATCCCAATACTCACGGTATAGCTTGCACCCAATTGATTTGAAACAAGATAAATCACAGGTGCTTCAAGCATCATGTTCGAGGTACCAGCGAGGAATTGATAAACTTGATATTCGGCAAATTTTTTGTCGGTACGTAAAACCTGCAACATGCTTATCTTGTTAAGGTTTTCCTTGTCTCGCTCCATAGCCAGGTGTTCGTCTTCATTCAGAACCAGTATCTTTGAAAAGGCATTGACACCAAACAAACCAAGAATCGCCGCGGCAGCGAAGGTCCAGCGGAAGGAATCTGGACTGGCATCCAACAATAAGCCACCACCTGCTGCTACCAACACCATGATCAGGCTATTGACGATAGTAAGCCTGCCTGTGATCCGCGCTCTAACATTGCGACTATAGTTTAAGCTCCAGACCAGACTCCGGGCGGTCACTAACCCAACCATTAACAACCGCACGATAATAATGGCGCCAACGAGTACAAATGCACCTGACTCACCTTCCGGAACAAACGCTATGACCCCGGTAAACAACAAGATGAGATATTGAATCATCACCACAAAGCGAACTTTCGGTCGCCCATGAACCAATCTTGCCCAGATAAAGCTAGATAGATTGCTGAACATAGGTGCCGCGGTAATCACCGCCAGCACGATGGGGGAAACATTGAATATCTTGTCTGCAATAACCCCAACAAACCCACCTTCCATGACGGCAAATGCAATAGGCAGCGTCGCCTCAGTGACCAGTTCTCGCCTATAGGAGTGTCGAACCAGTTCTGGCTGAGGAGGAAGTTCAAGCAAGGATGAAAGTAACGACATGGAAAACCTGAATAACAGACCCAGCAAGCCTACCTATTGCTCACAACAAAGGTAAAGGGGATCATTCATAATTCTGACTATTAATAAGTAAACCTGAACTTAAGCATGCAAACCGAAACAATGAACCCGCTTCATGAAAAACTGCAGAATCACCTCAGAGAAACTGTCAGTGAAGGAACCCTATATCCAACGGCACTACCCCTTTGTCCTGAAGTAAAACTGTATCTGCTGGGCGATGATTATCCAAGGGGCAGGCTCGATTACGATGAAATGATGGCCATTATCAATGCGCCGGCCTACTGGGCATTCTGCTGGGCCAGCGGACAGGTGCTTGCACGTTACATACTACAAAACCCCGGCCGCTTTCGCGGTAAGCGGATCATCGATTTTGGTGCCGGTTCTGGTGTCGTGGGTGTGGCAGCGAAACTTGCTGGCGCGGCAAAGGTCATTGCCTGCGATATAGATCCTTCCGCCCTGCTCGCCTGTGAGGCAAATGCGAATCTGAATCAAGTAGAGATTGCGCTGTTGGCGGATATTTACGAACTAGAGGAAAAAGCGGATTGGATCATCGCTGCAGATGTACTCTACGATCGTGAGAACTTTCCTTTTATTAGTGAGCTGCCGAACATGGCCGACAAGGTGCTGATTGCAGATTCAAGAGTCAAAGAAGATAAACTTGGAGACTATGAAATCGTAAATCGCGTGACTGCCACGACAATTCCAGATTTAGATGAATTTAAGGAATTCAATGATGTCAGGGTATACGAAGCTCTTCCCGTAGCACATTGATAAAGGCTTCACGCATTTTTAAATCTCGCTGACATTCATCACAAGGCTCACGGCTGCAGGCACCGCCGTGCTCATTAAGACCACCAATGCCTGAGCCAGCAGAATCAGCATCTGCACCCAGGATAAACGATTCAACAATCTGGTGATATTCTATGTACTTGTGATCCATACGCCGCCCTACCTCATTTAGGTTTTAAGTGACGCTGGCTAACAATTTCTCTCAGCGCTGGTCACTAACCACAGTAGTTATTACGGTGTATTTCTCTAATAGATTCATTTTTGCTTGACCGTTCAGCCATTTTTTCTGTCCACTCGAACGGGTGGGTAGCGAGACTTACAGGCACTTGTAGCTAAAAATAGTCTTTCAAACTTAGCCGGTAGCCCTTCTCGACCAGAGAACCACCGCCATCCACATTAACAAGCCGCTCGCTATCATCTGCCTCAAAGCCAAGACTAACAATCAATGCCCGTGGGGCTTCAGCACCAGCGGGCACCCAGACCAATGCAGATTCATAACCACGCCGTTTAAGGACACTCAAGCCCCGGACCAGCAACTTCTTCCCCATACCAAAACCTCGATGAGATGGTCGCATATAGATGGCGAGTATTTGGCCATGATTTTCCCCAAGAGCAAGGGGATCATCGCCAGCGATAACAAAACCAAAAGGCGCCTCATCTTCAGCGAGATAGCAGAACACCTGAGATGAACCTTTTGATGCATGCAAAGACCGCCAGGGTAGATGTCTGGGATCATCACCGACAAGCGCGACAAGATCGCCAATATCCCGCTCCTCGGCGCGACGAATATGGACAGATGATAGATTTTCCATCGTTCACCAGCATGTGCCAGGTAAAAGAATTAGATCAACAATAACCCTGTTTTCTGTAGGGTAAAAACACGAATAAGTGGTTCATGCCACCCTTGTGATCTGCAATTATGGCGCCATATAAATGCACTAGTCCAGACGCGCATTAGACGTGCATTAGCACAACGGCATTGGTATCCTGCGCGTCTGCTTCAAATGATCATAAGTAAAGGATTTCACACCATGATGAATGACGAATCACCAGAAACTAAACTACCTCAAGTCAGCTTTCTGGATGAGAAACTCTTCAAGTCTCGCTCGATTTCGATCTTTGGGCAGATCAACGATAAGGTCGCACGCTCGGTGACAGAGCAATTGCTAGCCCTTGCTGCCGATAGCGATGATCCCATCACAATCTATGTCAGTTCCCCTGGCGGTCATGTGGAATCAGGTGACGTGATCTACGATATGATCAAATTTATTAAGCCAGAAGTTAAGATGATTGGCACAGGTTGGGTAGCTAGTGCTGCGACGACTATCTATCTTGCAGCGAAAAAAGAAAATCGCTTCTCACTACCGAATACCCGGTTTTTGATTCACCAACCACTTGGTGGTTCACAGGGTGATGCAACGGATATTGGTATTGCAGCCGAGCAGATTGTCAAAACACGGGCTCGAATCAATAAGTTGATTGCTGATGAAACCGGCACCGATATCGCTCAGGTAGAAAAAGATACAGATCGTGACTACTGGATGACCGTTGATGAAGCCATAAACTATGGCATTGTCACGCGGGTAATCACCTCGTCGTCAGAACTGGACTAAAGGGCCGCACATGAACGCACATCAGGCACAGTTAGAAACCAGTCCTGATGTGAGACACATGTCCCAAACGGACAAGGCGGCACTTGCGTCAGTATTGGCAAAAGCATTTGCCAGGGATCCTGTCATGCGCTGGATTATTCCATCAGATGCAGACTACGCACGGGTTTCTGAAGCCTATTTCAAAATGATTTTGAATCAAAATATGCGTCTTGGGGTTAGCTATACCAATACGGATCAATCTGGTGTTTCCCTCTGGATTGGTCCTGGTAGTTCCCCTTCTCTGATCTCTCAGCTAATTTCTATCTCGCGCATGTTTCTTTTGTTTCGTGGCAACCTTGAACGGGCGTTCAAATTGCAAACCTTGATGGAAACTTATCGTCCCAGGCAAAAATTCTGGCATCTCACCTATATTGCAACCCACCCTGAGCAACAGGGTTCTGGCATAGGTAGCAGCCTTCTAGAACCCATGTTAAGCCATGCGGCAGCGGCCAACATGCCGGTTTATCTGGAATGTTCAAATCAGGCTAACCTGTCCTTCTATCGCAAACACGGTTTCAGACTTGTTGATAAGATCACGCCTCGAGAAGGCCCAACAATCTGGCCAATGTGTCTGGACGCCTGACCGTCAGGTCAACCGGGTTACAGATCAACGTGCGCGGGCAACCAGGTGTCTTTATCACCCCGATACCCAGGCAACAATCCTTCAACATAGACTGGTTCAATCCGAATAAGCAGATAGTCCTGGGGAAAATCAGGGTAGATTCGATCTGAGTCTGCTTCCCGACGCATGGCCGATTTCACTTCGTCATCATCTATTAAGGTGGCTCGCCCCATCACGGAGACATAATTGCGCTGTTCTTTATCAAAATAAAATAATGTCACCTGATTGTTATTTCGAATTTGCGCCACCTTACGAGTATTGGGTTTCGTCGCCACATAAATAACAAAATCAGAGTCTGGTGCAAAAGCATCCACAATACGGGAGCGTGGCTGCCCCCGCTCGTCTATGGTGATTAACGCCGCGTATCGCACCTCGGCAATAACGTCCCTTGCAAGCTGCAATATCTTCTCATCTTCCGACGAACCAGATGCAGAAGGTAACCAGAGGCAAGCAGCGACAATCACTAACCATCTTATTGAGCGATTCACCGATTACCTCCAGAAACCAATTTTGTGTCAGACTAGCGCATCAAACTTCTGAAGCGAGAAATTCCAGCGTTCGATTGTAGGTTTCAGGGTCCTCAGCAACGATTGAGGCACAAAAATCAGTTACCCCAATATCTTTCAATTGCTGGATGCTGGCTCTGAGTGCTGCTTCATCACCTACAAAAGCAATATCAGAAGGACCCGCGGCGCCTTCTTTATCAAGCATGGCGCGGTAGGATGGCAACATGCCATATATTTGCAGCACGCGATCAATCATCTGCTTCGCTTCATCGGTTTTGTTCGACAGTACGATTGGGAAACCTGCAGCAACAACTGGCGTTGGCTTGCCTGCCGACGCTGCACCGGCACCGATACCAGGGATAATATGATCTCCCAGGGTATTTGGTCCTGTCATCCATGTCACAGTACCATCTGCCAATTCACCCGCTAGCTTCAACATCACTGGACCTAGTGCAGCTACAAGTACAGGTACCTTACCGGCGCCAGGCACACTCAAGGTGACATTGTTGACATTAAACTGATCACCCTGAAAGCTTGTGGTCTCACCTTTTAACAGTGGGCCAAGAATCGACAGGTATTCACGCATATGACGCGCGGGTTTATCATAGGAAAAGCCAAGCATGTCCTCGATGACAACCTTATGAGACAAGCCAATCCCCAAAGAGAAACGATTGTCTGATGCTGCCGCTGTGGTTAATGCCTGTTGGGCAATGGCAGTTGGATGTCTAGGGAAGGTTGGCGTAACAGCAGTACCGAGTCCGATCTTTGATGTGGCCTGACCAATAAAACCGAGTGTAGAAATTGCATCCAGACCAAAAATATTCGCCATCCAGATATTGTCAAAGCCTTTCGCCTCGGCATCTTGAGCTGTTTTCACAAGACCTGCTATGGTGCCGTCTGGACCATCAGAAGCGCCAATCATTAATCCAATTCGCATTAATATTCCCCTAATTCAATTTTTACAAAGTGTGACGCGAGTATGCCCGAGCAAAGGCTTCGCGCAAAGGTGCAGATAATTGTTAATATCACATCTCACAAGGAAAGGTTTTGATGTACGACTCCGACAGAACACTGATAGAAGCACTCATCAGGCAAGATGAACAAGCCTACCGATACGCCGTGACGGAATATCACCAGGGTATGTTGCATCTGGCACGTAGTATTATTGGTGAGCGTTTTGCTGACGAGGTGGTTCAAGAAGCCTGGGTCTCGGTGATGCGTGCCCTGCCAAAATTTGAAGGTCGCAGTAAGCTCCGCACCTGGATTCTGACCATTGTCAGTAATGAGGCAAAAAATCGATTGCGACGAGAAAATCGCATGGTGTCTTTAGACGGCCTGAATGGGGAAGAAGAAGGCATGGAAGACAAATTTACTGCAAAGGGCCGTTGGCGAGATGGCCCCCAGCAATGGGAGTGGGAAACGCCGGCGGATATCTTATCCACGGAACAACTTGCTACCTGCATGAATCTCGCCATCCAACAGCTACCACCCCTGCAGGCCGCTACCCTGCAACTCAAAGAACGCCAGGCTTTTTCACTGGCTGAAATTTGTAACATTTTGGAGGTGAGTGAATCTAATGTTCGAGTGTTACTCCATCGAGCTAGAAACAAGCTATTTTCGGTGATAGATCACTTTCAGGAAACAGGGGAATGCTGCACCCAGGTAGCAGCATAAATGTTGGAAAGACAATGATTACATGTAAACAGATTACTGAAGGTGCCAGCGAACATCTTGAAGGTAAAACCAGTCTCTGGCAGAGACTTAACTACCGGATGCATTTGCTCCTTTGCGTCCATTGTCGTCGATATTTCAAGCAGTTTAGATTGACGATCTCCACCCTCCAAAGTAAGCCGGAGGACAATCCGCCCTCCTCGGCGGAGATTGACGAGATCGTCAATCGTATCAAATCCGAAAAATAACTAGCCGCGGCGCCAGTTAAAGTACTTCTCAGCGATATTTAACGCCCAATCAGGTTTGTGTGCCTTGCGCCATTCGGAGGCCGCAAACTTGTTCATTTCTGCCATGGTTGGGTAAGCATGAATCGTTCCGAGGATCTTATTTAGACCAAGGTTGTGTTTCATCGCCAGTACATACTCAGCCATCAAATCACCAGCATGGTCAGCAACGATAGTCACACCAAGGATCTTGTCTTTGCCCTTCGGTGTAATCACTTTCACAAGGCCCTGGGCCTCTTCATCGGCAAGTGCACGATCAAGACCTGAGACATCATAGGTTGTGACTTCGAACTCAATATCTTTTGCCTTTGCCTCGGTTTCATTAAGGCCAACTCTGGCAACTTCCGGTGAGGTAAAGGTCGTCCATGGAATAACGCGATAATCTACTTCGAACTTCTTAAAAGTGCCAAACAGTGCATTCACTGCCGCGTACCAGGCCATGTGTGAAGCCGTGTGTGTAAACTGGTAGGGTCCAGCCACATCACCAATCGCGAAAATGTTTGGATAGTTCGTACGAAGAAACTCATCAACAGCGACGGTACCGTTTGGCGCGATTTCAACGCCGAGTTTTTCTAACCCAAAGCCAGTGACATTCGCTTTTCGTCCCACCGCAACCAATAGCTGGTCAAAAGGTATTCTTTGTGGCTCAAGGTTAGGATTAGCTCTGGATTCAACAATCAAGTATTTATCCTCACCCTCGACCTCGACAGCTTTAGCCATATAGTCAGTCATGACCGTTACGCCTTCAGCGCTTAACTTGTCTGCTATCATCTCGGAGACTTCAGGGTCTTCCCGGTTCAGAATCGTTGGCATTGCTTCAACCTGGGTCACCTGACTGCCTAGTCTTGCAAATGCCTGGGTCAATTCCGTACCAATCGGACCACCACCAAGAACCACCAGACGCTTTGGCTGCTCTTTAAGTTCCCAGAGGTTATCGGAAGTTAGATAACCCACCTTGTCGATACCTTCTATCGGTGGCACAAAGGGTCGCGCACCAGATGCAATAATAATATTACGAGTAGAAATTACCTTGCCGTTAACTTCAACACAGTAGGGAGACAGAATCTTGCCTTCACCGATTTCAACGTCCACCCCTAGACTTTGATAGCGCTCAACCGAATCATGAGGCTCGATTGTTTTGATAATGCGATGCACCCTTGCCATAACGCTGGCGAAATCAAACTTCGGCTCTGTCGAATCAAGGCCAATTGCATCACCTCGCTTCATATCATGGGCAAGCTTCGCTGAACGAATCAGTGCTTTACTTGGTACACAACCTGTATTCAGGCAATCACCACCCATCTTGTGTTTTTCAATCAAAGTCACCTTACCTTTTACGGTAGCAACAATGAGTGCCGCCACAAGACCACCTGAACCGGCACCAATGACAACCACATCGCGGTCAAATCGTGCTGGTTTCTTGTAATTACGTAGAATCTTGTTTGCTTTTACAAAATCAACAATCTTCTTCGCGATGAGTGGGAAGATACCCAACAGGACAAGAGAGGTGATAAGCCCAGGTGACAATATACCGGCGGGTGATTCAATCTGTGCTAACTGTGTACCTGCATTCACATAGACGATTGTCCCTGCCAACATGCCAAGCTGACTAACGAAAAAATAAGTGCTGACCCGGATATTGGTTAAGCCCATCAGTAGGTTGACGACGAAATAAGGGAAAGCCGGTACCAGTCGCATGGTGAATAGATACAAGGCACCATCTTTGGCCATACCTTTATCGACCTTACTCATCAAGTTGCCAAAGCGTCGTTCCACATAGGATCGAAGCACAAAGCGGGACATCAGCATCGCGAGCGTCGCGCCAGCAGTCGATGCAAATGATACGAGCAATACACCGATCCACAATCCAAACAAGGCGCCACCCACCAGGGTAATAATTGCTGCACCCGGTAGCGACAGAGACGTCACCAACACATAGATGCCAAAATAAATTGCTGCAGCCGTGAATGGGTTGCTTTCGACGAGGGCTGTTAAGTTAGCCTGCTCACTCTTGATATATTCAAGATCAAGATATTGACCAAGATCCAAAGCAAAAAACGCGACAATCAAACCCGCAATTGCGGCGACAAATAATATTCTCTTCATAAGTTAACCCGTGAATGTAAGAAAGTAACTGCGGGCTGAGACGTGTAGCTACTCGATTTGTTACAAAATCCGCCATAACTGGCCTTCAGGAATGCAAAAGTATACGGTATTCGTTGTCGAACTGATTGGAATAGGACCGTGAATCTCACATTTACCAGTGATAGTGGCCAAATTGACTGGGCTGCACTGAGATTGGCCTTGATTGCAGATGACTTTCATAATGGTCGCTCTATCGAACAGCTTCGACTTTCCTTTGAAAATAGTCAGGTTCCCGTCTATGTTCTGGACCAGGGCAAGTGTATTGCCACAGCTCGCGCTTTGTCAGACGGGGTCTGCAACTGTTACGTGGTCGATGTTTGGACCCAGACTAGCTATCGCCATCGTGGTATTGCTAGCAAAATGATGGAACAGATAATCGCCTCGGTTCCGGGGCAACACATCTATCTACAGTCTGACGATTCTGTTGCTTTCTATGAAAAGCTCGGCTTTAGACCACAGCCTGAAGGCCTGGCGCTGGTTTCAGGACAGTGGCTTGTTAATAGCAACCCATAGGTTAAGATGCGCAGCAGCTAATACCAGCTGATTATTAGCATTTAATACACCAACAAGATCGAAATCTGCCATGTCTGAAAAGTTTACTGGTCTTACTGATGAGCATATTGCCTTCATCAACAAGCAACCCATGTATTTCGTTGCCACTGCTGCAGCGGATGGTCGGGTAAATCTATCCCCCAAGGGTCAAGATACGCTGCGAGTAATTAATAAAAATAAGGTCATCTGGCTCAATTTGACCGGCAGCGGCAATGAAACCGCAGCGCACCTGCTAAAAAACAATCGCATGACCATCATGTTCTGCTCTTTTGACAAGCAGCCACTTATATTGCGTTTGTACGGACAGGCACTGACGATTCATCCAAGACATCACCACTGGGACGCCTACAGCAAGATGATGCCCGCCTATACCGGTGCCAGGCAGTTCTACGATATGAGTATTGATCTGGTACAAACGTCATGTGGCTATGCTGTACCTCATATGACACTTGATAAGGATCGGGTTACCCTGGACAAATGGGCAGACAAACGCGGAAGGTCCGGCATCGAAGAATACTGGCTAGAGAAAAATCAAAAAAGCATTGATGGCTTCGATACAGGAATTGTGGAGTAGCCTTGGCTCTCATCTGGCGACAGCTTGAGGGCGACACAAGCTACGAAGTGCGCTCCGCTGGATCTTCGATTCGACTTTATACGAATGGTGCATTTCATTCCCAGTACAGCCCTAAACACCTGTTCACTGGTGGCGTGTGGGACTTGCTGTCCGTGCCGACCCAGTTTCAACCGTCAAAAGTAAAGCAACCTGCTAGTGTCTTGATGCTCGGGGTTGGTGGTGGAAGCGCAATTCATCAACTAAATACGCTACTGCAACCAGAAAGCATCGTTGGTATAGAGTTCAATCCTGTGCACCTTAAGGTAGCGAAAAAATACTTCGGTCTACGCTATCCAAATCTTCAATTGATTGAAGCTGATGCCTTTGACTGGATCAAAAAGCATAAGCGCAAATTTGATGTCATTGTAGATGATCTATTTATCCACGCAGAGGCCGACCCGGTTCGCCCTTTTGCGTTAGATCAGCACTGGCTCAAACAACTTGATAATCATCTGACTGACAAGGGTATTCTGATCCAAAACCATCTGGATAGAAGGTCGGCAGTTGCAGCTTGCAAGGCATTAAAAAGTAGATTCCAATCAGCTTTACTATTTACCACCCCACAATATGAAAATGTGGTTTGTGGTTTCTTTCGCTGTCCTGTTGATCGCAAACTAACAAGTCAGCAGGTAAAAAAACATATTCGAGAAACCCACGGCGACACAAAGAAACTAGATTTCCAGGCGAAGCGACTATTCTGAAGTGACTATTCTGAAGCTACTTTTCTAGTGTCCTGGAGTCGCCGCTTGAGGCTACCCTACTCAACCAGCCTTACAGGACAGGCATCCAACCCATAATTGAGCAATCCACCCTCTTGTCGCCTTAAGGGGCTAGCGCCAGGTTCTATTCGCTGATATCTATCGAGAAGTCCGTTCAGCAACTTATCCGCCTCCATTCGCGCTGTGCGAGCACCCATACAATGATGAATACCATGACCAAAGGTGACATGGCGTTTGATATTTGGCCGATTCAAAATCAGCTCGTCTGGATTTTCAAACTCATCTGG
>CBDUKY010000011.1:0-18610 GCA_965367925.1 uncultured Pseudomonadales bacterium
AGTTTCATCGCCCGTAAAACAGTGAACGACCACCTGACTTAACTTATCTCTGTAGGGTGCTAACACTTCAAAGAAGGTGGGGTAGGCGTCTCGTTCATGGAGGAACATGGGTAGACCTGTTTCCATTGCGAGTTCAATGTGTTTTTCGAATGATTTTATCTGAACGGATCGATCACAAAAGTCTCTAAAGAAATCCAGTCCAGTTTCTCCCACAGCCCTGACACAGTCTTCATCTAGTAATGTGCGAATTTCTGCCATAACGTCGGCCGTAGCCTCATCGCCATGGTGTGGATGAATCCCTGCTGTTGCAAGCAGCATAGCTGGATGAGCTTTTGCAATCATTGCAGCTTCCCGGCTACCTTGCAGCGAGGCACCTGTGACCACCAGTTTCTCGACGCCTGCAGCTCTGGCTTCATCGAGGGTTTTTGTAAGATTATGGGCAAAACTTTCATGGGTAAGGTTTGCGCCTATATCGACTAGACTCATGGGATATCTCAGCGTCCTGACCTAGGAGCTACTAGCTGGATTAGAAGACGTGGCGGTAATCTGAGTATTAGAAAACGCTTTAACCTCATTCTCGTAGAACAAAGGAGCAGGTTGATTTAGTTTACGACCGTATATTGCCGAGAACATCAAGACGTTCTGAACATAGTTGCGCGTTTCGTTAAACGGGATGGTCTCGACCCAGACATCAACGGGGATGGAATTATCAATCCAGCGATTAACCCGGTTTGGTCCTGCGTTGTAGGCGGCTGACGCAATGATTCTATTCTGATCAAAACGCCGCAGCATTTTGCCGAGGTAGGCAGAACCCAGTTTGATATTAAATTGCGGATCGATCAGTTCAAGGGTTGAGTTCATTCGAATCCCTTTACTGCTAGCAGTGGATTTTGCTGTGGACGGCATCAACTGCATAATACCAAGGGCGCCAGCAGAGGATTTTGCATCTGCCATAAACGCACTTTCTTGTCGTGCAATGGCAAGACTCCAGGTGACGGGAATGTCCTCGGTTCTTGCCCCGGCGAGAAAATTATCTTGATAGGCTAGCGGGAATCTTGGTGATAGATCATCCCAGGCTTTTGCAGCGATCATTGAACGGATGGCCTGGGCATGCCAACCCCATTTTTGAGCGACTCTGGCAGCGATTTGAAGTTCTACCACGGAAAACCGCTGGGTGGTGAAGTTCCATTCTCGTCTGGCTCTTGATTTTTCATTCAGCGCGAATAATTCCAGTGCTCGCTGGATGCCCGGTGTGGACTCAAGCGAAAGCAGTTGTTCCCGGCTAATGGTTTTTGGCGCGTCTTGATAGTTGTAAGGCATGGCCATCCGGTCAGCTGCCATAAAGCCATAGAAGCTACGTTCCCCGGCAAGCTTCCTAAAAAGTTGTTCTGCAACCTCTCGGTCTTCTTCGTCAGTGGAGCCAGAGAGAATACGGGCTTTCCAATAGGTCCAGCGGGCAGTGGACTGATTCTCCTCGTCAAGGAGGTTTAGGAAGACCAGGGTATTGCTCCACTGAAGTTGTTTTAGATTGGTCAATAATTGCGCTTCAACAAGATCCTGATTCTGAGTTAGATCAACCGGAATACTCTCCAGCAGGTCAACCAGGTCGGGGTCTCTGGCGAGTTTGATTGCGATGCTTGTATAGAGGTCAGTGAGTAGTGCTTGATCAAACCCATGCATGGCTTCAAAA
The DNA here is from genome assembly GCA_965367925.1 of uncultured Pseudomonadales bacterium. GTDB lineage: Bacteria > Pseudomonadota > Gammaproteobacteria > Pseudomonadales > Azotimanducaceae > JAHRVQ01. The sequence continues at coordinate 1,691 of CBDUKY010000011.1, forward strand.
GCCTTGAGATTTTTCAGCGCTTGCTCAGGAGAACGTCGTGCAAGTCGTTTGAGGCCATGGGTAATAATTGTTTGGGTCTTTGGGTCTTTGCTCGAAAACTTCTTAACCGAGTTAAGTAGTTGCGGTTTTTTATGGACTTGAAGAAACTGATCGGCAAGGGCTTTGTCCTCACGGGAAAGAAATCTGACGAGATAGTTAGCAAGGCTCGTCTTGCCAGAGGTTAGCGCGAGTTCAAAGCGTTGCCACGCAAAGTCCGGCGTAAGGCCGCCATCATCTTGCCAGACTTTAAATATGGAATCGCAGGTGTCCGGTTGGGAATAGTTCACTAGCCAGAGCTGTTGCGCGGCTTCAAATGCTGCCTCGGTCGCGCCTGTTTTATAGAGGCCGTAGGCGTAAGAACAGGCATTCTCGGATGTATTGCTCTCATTCGGATCATAGTGATCAACAAAAGTCTGCCAGTCACCACGCCTGGCAAGGGAGTAAAGCCAATTCTGGGTTAGCTGCTCTGCGAGAGGTGTGTCTCTGTACTGGGTGACAAATTTGTTGATCGATTCAGGTGTTTGCCTGGATATGTGATGAATCTTGTCCGTGTAGTCCAGGTATGGGTAAAGAGGATAGCCAGCAAGCTGGTCTTTTGCTGCATTGAATTTTGTACGCTGGTTGGACTTTATATAACCAATCAGCTTTTTATAAAGTTGTCGCTGTTCAAAGCGAGAGGCCTCGCCACTTTGATCGGCCATACTAAAACTGGCGTAGCAGGTTGAGGCTATCAGAAATTGAAAGCAGAGAAAGCACGAGATATGAAGTGCACTAAATCGTGAAATCATCAGTATATGAATTTATTCGCTAAGACAAAAAGCGACGATAGCGGTTTGAATATTCGCCGTAAAGTTAAATTGGCAAGGAAGCCTGTTGGTGGCTGTTTTTTGACCCTTGCTAGTTGCCGACTCTGACAGCTAGTACATCACAGGGTGCACCATGTAGAACGCCATTAGCAGTTGAGCCGAGAAGTAGTGCCAGGCCGTGACGGCCATGGCTGCCAACGACGATTAAGTCAGCACCGATCTGATTTGCCATGGCGTGGATTTCAGTCTCGGGTCGGCCAAAAATGAGATGCTGGTCTTCTTCAGGAATTGACAAGGACCTGGCGAATTCCGCGAGATGGGCTTTTGCAGTTTCCTGAATCTGATCCTGAATTGTGGACAGATCCATTGGAATATCACCGCCGTATGCAAGACTTAAAGGTTCGATCACATGCAGGCAACTGATTTTTGCATTATTCGCAGAGCGCAAGGAACATGCCCGTCGAGCAACGTGATGTGACTCTTCGGTCAGATCGACTGCAACCAAAATATGTTGGTACTCGCCCATATCCCATTCCTCTAAAACGTGTTGTTATTGTTTTACGACGTCTGAAGTGAAATTTACACAGGTTTCGCGAGAGTCTCAACAAAGGTTATTGATAAGCTCCAATGTACGGAAAGGCTAAATAGTTATGGTTTATCTCATCATTGTGGTCGCATTGCTGGTGATTATTGCACCGATCATGGCGATCCTCCCCTCCAGAGACCAAAAGGCACGCATGGAGAAGCGTAAGACCGCCATGTCTAAAGGCATTGGCGTGGATCTGGTGAAGCTTGAGGACCCGGATCCGGATCGTGAGAAGTATTTGTCTGGCACCGGTAAACCCCTGGAGCGGAAGCTATCAGTGGCGGCTTATCGAGTCCAGCGGAGCAAACCTGCAAGTTGGCAGCAATTAGCCAGGTTTCGTTGGAGCGCCCAGCGATTTCCAATGAAATCATTGCAACCAATCAGTAACGGTTGGTTTGCATCTTTTGAGTCTGAAGGTAGCTTTCCTAACGACATTAAAGAGTTTCTGGAAGCTAAATTGGGTGAATTTGCTACCGATGTGGTTAAGGTGGAAGAAATAAATTACATCCTCACGGTCTACTGGCACGAGCAATCAGACGTGGCTCAAATTATTGATTTTCTTAAAGGTTGTGCGGAATTGAGCCTGCTACCCAATGGTGTTCAAGAGTGACCCGTTGATCAGGCCAATGAATGATTGTGTTGACAGCAGCCATGATTTGTCGGCTAAGCTAAAAAGAGTTCGCAACCTGTAGTGCTTGACCTCAATGATGTTTACCACTATATATGTCGCCCCTTTTTGATAGGGCAACCACAAATTCAGGAATATTAGAGTCGCAAATGGGAAAATCTCTGGTCATCGTCGAGTCTCCAGCCAAGGCTAAGACTATTAATAAGTATCTCGGAAACGACTACATCGTTAAATCGAGTGTAGGGCATATACGTGATCTTCCCATGAGTGGTACCTCAAAGAGTGATCCTAAAGCACGTGCTGCTGAAGCAGCCAAGACGCGCAAAATGGATCCTGAGAAAAAGGTTGCCTACAAGAAAGAAAAAGCAAAGAAGCAATTAATCGCCAGGATGGGGGTTGATCCAACCCATGACTGGGAAGCTAACTATCAAATACTGCCGAGAAAAGACAAGGTTGTCGATGAGCTGAAAAAATTGGCCAAGGATGCCGATGAGATATATCTGGCGACTGACCTTGACCGAGAAGGGGAAGCGATTGCCTGGCACTTAAAGGAAGCGATAGGCGGTGATGAGTCTCGCTATCGACGGGTTGTATTTAACGAAATTACCAAGAAAGCCATTGGGGAAGCCTTCGAGAAACCTGGTGAGCTGAATATGGACATGGTCAATGCCCAGCAAGCCCGGCGGTTTTTAGATCGCGTCGTTGGCTTTATGGTGTCGCCATTACTCTGGGAAAAGATTGCCAGGGGATTGTCAGCTGGTCGCGTTCAGTCTGTAGCTGTTCGATTGATTGTAGAAAGAGAACGGGAAATTCGTGCTTTTATCCCAGAAGAATACTGGGAAGTGTTTGCGAATCTATCTGAACAGGGTAAGCAGGCTGACGATGTTGTTAAGTTTCAAGTCACAAAAGCTGCGGGTGAGAATTTCAGGCCCACCAGCAAAGAACAAACAGATGACGCGCTTGGCAGATTAAGAGATGCGGAGTTTGTAGTTAAGAGTCGTGAGGATAGACCGACTCAGACTAGACCTACTGCGCCTTTTATTACATCTACACTGCAGCAAGCAGCCAGCACTCGACTAGGCTTCGGCGTCAAAAAGACCATGATGCTTGCCCAACGACTTTATGAAGCCGGCTATATTACTTATATGCGAACGGACTCGACAAATTTGAGTGCAGAGGCTGTCGCGGCCTGTCGAGATATGATTCTTGATGAATTTGGTAAAAAGTACCTACCAGAGCAGCCCCGACTTTACTCAAGCAAGGAAGGTGCTCAGGAAGCTCACGAGGCGATACGACCATCAGACGTCACTGTCAAAACAACATCCATTGCAGGTATGGAACGGGATGCCGAACGGCTATATGAACTTATCTGGCGTCAATTTGTCGCATGTCAGATGCCAAATGCTGAGTACACGAGCACATCAGTAATCGTGACTGCCAGTGACCTTGAACTCAAGGTGCGTGGCCGGATTCTCCGTTTTGATGGTTACACGAAAGTGCAGCCACCAGCAGGTAAAAAAGAAGAAGAAACACCACTACCAGAATATTCGATCGGCCAGGTTTTAAACCTACAAGAACTTTTACCGTCACAACACTTCACCAAGCCACCGGCACGCTATGGTGAAGCCAGTCTTGTGAAGGAACTTGAAAAACGCGGTATTGGTAGACCATCGACCTATGCGGCGATTATTACGACGATTCAAGATCGTGGCTACGTAACCCTGCAAAACCGTCGCTTCTATGCGGAAAAGATCGGCGAGCTTGTAACAGACCGACTAGTTGAAAATTTCTCTGACCTTCTGGATTACGGATTTACCGCGGGTCTTGAAGAGTCTCTGGATGAAGTTTCTGACGGCAAGGTCGTCTGGAAAGACCTGCTAGATAAGTTTTATAAGGGCTTTGAAAAACGTCTGGACACAGCAAAGTCTGAAGAGGGTATGCGTTCAAACGAACCCACCATGACTGATATTAAATGCCCGGCCTGCGGTCGCGATATGCAGGTTCGAACTGCAAGCACCGGTGTCTTTTTAGGTTGTTCGGGATATGCGTTGCCACCGAAAGAACGTTGTAAGCAAACGATTAATCTAGTCTCTGGTGATGAAGTTGTAAGTGTTAATGGTGATGAAGAAGAAGAATCCAGAATTCTTCGCAACAAACGACGTTGCCCTAAATGCAAAACTGCAATGAGCAGTTACCTGATTGATACAGAAAGAAAGCTACATATCTGTGGTAATAACCCGGATTGTGATGGCTTTGAAGTAGAGAAGGGTGAGTTCAAGATTAAGGGCTACGATGGTCCTGTGCTTGAGTGCGATAAGTGTGGTGCAGAAATGCAGCTTAAGACAGGTCGCTTTGGGAAATATTTTGGCTGTTCAGCTGAGGATTGTAAAAATACCCGGAAGCTACTCCGAAGTGGCGAAGCGGCACCACCGAAAATGGACCCTGTACCCATGCCAGAATTGCAGTGTCGCAAAGTGGATGACACCTACATCTTACGCGATGGTGCTGCGGGTATTTTCCTGGCGGCGAGTCAGTTTCCGAAGAATCGCGAAACCCGTGCCCCATATGTCGATGAGCTGTTACCCCATCAAAATGAAATTGATCCCAAGTACGCCTTCTTGATGCGAGCGCCAGTGAAAGATCCAGAAGGTCGTCGTACGCTAGTCAAGTTCGCCCGTAAGACCAAAGAACACTATGTTGCTTCAGAAATTGAAGAAGGCAAGCAGAGTGGTTGGCGAGCTGACTATGTAAACGGCAGTTGGGTATCTTCCGCTCCTGCACCAAAGAAAAAAGCAGCCGCAAAGAAGAAAGCAGCGCCAAAGAAGAAGAAAGCTGCAGGCTAGTGGCGAATAACGCCAACCATTAAGCCTTCAATAGCAAACTCCTCATGTCGAAGATCAACCTCGATTGGGGAGTAGTCTTGATTCTCAGGTAATAGGGTAACCTGGAATTTACTGCGATTCTTTTTCAACCGCTTTACGGTAACTTCATCCTCTATACGGGCAACGACAATGTCTCCGTTTTGTACATTTTCAGTCCGGTGTACAGCGATAAGATCGCCGTCAAGGATGCCACACTCAATCATACTGTCACCGTGAACAGTGAGTAGATAATCTGCTTGTGGATGAAAGAAGGATGGTGGAATTGCGCAATAGTCTTCAATATGTTCCTGGGCGAGGATAGGGCTACCTGCCGCAACCCGGCCAACAATCGGTAAACCTTCCTCCTCAGGGAGCTTAATACCTCGCGATGTACCGGGGATCATTTCAATGGCCCCCTTACGTGCTAGTGCTTTTAAGTGCTCCTCTGAGGCGTTTGCGCTTTTAAAACCAAGTTCCTGGGCGATGTCTGCACGAGTCGGCGGGTAGCCTGTCTCTGCCATATAACTTTTAATAAAATCGAGGACTTCGGTTTGTCTCGCCGTGAGTTTAATCATCTTGGTCACATGGTTATTTATACAGTTACTGTGATTATATACAGGATCGCTTTGATGGCAACTTAAAATTGGCCTTATTTCTCGACCTGACCCTTTGCTGTTTTATCGGATTTTGCGTGATCCAGTCGCTAGTAACCTTGCCCAGTGGTAGTGTTTGTGGTGTTCTTACACTTAAATCATTATCCAGATCGTGCGAATCCTATGAAGTCTCGTCAACTTATTGTGTACTTGTTACTGTTATTGGCCGCACCAGTTCAAGCTGATAGCTATCTTGTTGTTGGTAGTTTTAGTGATCAGGATAAGGCCGAACGGGAAATGGCCAGGATTAACGCAGGTCTAGGGGAGAGCGCTGCCGTTCAGCCTGGGGAATTCGAGGTTGATGGAAGTCGATATATCAGATTGCTCGTCCCGGTTGGTGAAAGGGAGTTTGCATTGCGTACCCAGCTTCAGGCAATGGGTTTGTCGTATTGGATACTTCGTAGTGAATCAACACTAGCGGAGGCAGATTTGCCCAGGATCAAACCGGTGAATGCAGGTGCGATCAGCAGTGCAACGCCGACAAAACCAGAAAAGCACTTTTATGTCGTTGTGGGTGCCTATGCTGATATTAATGACGCCTTGGATCTGGAATCAAAACTAAGCAATGACTATGAGCGTGTAAAGGGCGAGGCGGTCCTATCGAACGGCAAGGTGTTGCACAGGGTGCTAATTGGTCCTATGCCGAAACATCAGCTTGCCGATATCCAGGCGTCGTTGGCGGCGAGGGGACTTGATGATAGCTGGCGCCTTGAAGCAATTGTTGATTCAGAAGTTGCTAGTGTCGTTGGCGGATCGACGCTAGCGCCAACAACAGCGACGAAAACACCGGTGCTTAGCGCGGCGGACGAAGCAGCAACAAAACGCCGTACAGACATGCCGACAAGGGGAGAGGATAAGCAATATCCGCAAAACTTTAATCTGGCGAAAATGCCACCAAAGCGCACAGGCTTGCCGATTGTTGAATAGTCCCAGGGGATAAAAATCTGCATGCAATCTGTTACACTTGCGACCTTTCAATGTCTGACACTGACGTGGAAGATTCGTCTGTTAGATGGCTCACCGACTTAAACTAATTTCCGATGTGAATTATGGATTCCCCAGATATTACCCATTCTTTTGTTGAATTCATCACCAACCCAACGGTGATAAAAGTATTTGGTATTGTCCTTGCGACGCTGCTGGTCAACTTCTTTTTACGCGGTGTGTTTAACCATTTGGAGAAGCGAGCAAGCAATACCCATACAGTTTGGGATGATGCCTTGCTCAGTTCAGTGCGTAAGCCAACCTCGCTGCTTATCTGGATTCTCGGTATCGCCTTCGCCGCTGAAACCATCTCCGCGGAAACAGATACCGGGTTACAAAACATGATTGACCCAGTGCGCTACATCTCTGTGGTTGGGGTGCTAACGTTTTTTCTGGTGCGGTTTATCAATGAGTGTGAAAAGGGCTTTATTCATAATGGCGCTGATATCACCACGACGACTGCCATCGGTAAACTGGTCCGGATTTCAGTTTTCATTACTGCAGCGCTGACAGTGCTACAAACCCTGGGTGTGAGTGTGCAGGGTATCCTGGCGTTCGGTGGCGTTGGTGGTATTGCTGTTGGTTTTGCTGCCAAGGATCTACTGGCAAATTTCTTCGGTGGGTTGATGATCTATCTTGATAGACCTTTCGCTGTTGGCGATTGGATTCGCTCACCAGACAGAGATATTGAAGGCACAGTTGAAGTGATTGGTTGGCGTTTAACCGTCATCCGCTCTTTCCAACAACGGCCGATCTATGTACCTAATTCAGTCTTCGCCAATATCGCTGTAGAAAACCCTTCCAGAATGCATAACCGACGTATCTACGAAACCATTGGCCTGCGCTACGATGATATTGCGGCGATGAAATCAGTGGTTGCTGAGGTTGATACCATGTTGCGCGAGCATGAGGAGATTGATCAGGGGCGGACCTTGATGGTCAATTTTAATACCTTTGGTGGCTCGTCATTGGAGTTCTTTATTTATTGTTTTACAAAAACGACAAATTGGGTTGAGTTTCACAAGGTCAAGCAGGATGTGCTGCTTAAGATACACGCCATTATTGATCGTCATGATGCAGAAATTGCCTTTCCAACAACGACAGTTCATCTTGCACCACCTGAAATGGAGCAAGAGAATTAATCATGCAAGCAAATGAAACTGACGTAATTTTTACCGCTGCTGAAATTGACGAGACGGTTCGCGATATTGCCAGCAAATTGAATGAGCAGTGTGATGGGGAGTGGATGGTGCTCTGTGTCCTCACTGGTGGCATGGTGTTTACAACGGATCTAGTTCGCTATCTCGATTTCCCGGTGGTGCTGGAGTTTATGCGCGTTAGTCGTTATCACGACAAAACCGAGGGGCAAGACCTGCAATGGTTTGCCAAACCCAGATCCAGCCTTGCTGGCAAAAACATCTTGCTGGTCGACGACATATTTGATGAGGGAAAAACCCTGGCCGCACTGCGGGATTTTTGCTACGCCGAGGGTGCTGCGAAGGTGGTTACAGTTGTTTTACTTGATAAGGAACATGATCGGCGGCAAGTCACTTATCTGCCAGACCTTGTTGGTCGTGTTTGTCCTGACCGATTTGTATTTGGTTATGGTATGGATTACGAGGGGCTGTATCGGAACTGGCCAGCGATCCACGCATTGCCCATAGAATAGATTCAAGGTGTCCCTTAGCCCGCTGGGATACAATAGGATAAACTCAAGACAGCCTCAAAGAACTGCGCATCGCGTCCGTTGCGCAAAAACCTACAGGAAAAAATAAATGCCTAGCCTGCTTTTTTACGATAAGCCAACAGCGCTGAATAAGACGGTTCATAAAGACTATAAATTGAAGTCTGATGGTAAGGATTTTCGCTTTGCGGACCATACGAACTCGGTGATCCTCGCGGGCGTCGAGTTTACTGAAGCAGCCAAAGAATACCCGGTTGTGTTTGCTCAGGCTGGTGAATCAATGGTACCAGTTGCCCTGTTGGGGCTGCGTAATGACGAAAACCTTTTTGTAGATAAGGATGGTCATTGGAGCGCCAGGTACATCCCGGCCTTTGTCCGTCGATACCCCTTTGTGTTGGCGGAGACAAGTGAAGATGGCCAGAGAATGGTATGTATTGATGAAGGCTTTGATGGATTCGGTGAAAAAGAAGGTGAGCCACTGTTTGAAAAAGGTGAGCCAACGCCTTTGCTGAAACAGGCCATTGATTTCCTCGAAGAGTATCAGCGGCAATATGTTCGCACCGAAAAATTTCTTCAGCGTCTGCGGGGTCTGGATCTTTTGAAATCCCTCAACGCCAAGATCGATATGGCTGATGGACAGCAGTTTGGCTTAAGTGGCTTGATGGTTGTTGATGAGAAGAAATTACTCGAGCTCGACGAGGCTAGTGCACTCGAATTTTTCAAGTCTGGCGAGTTAGCCTGGGTCTATTGTCATCTAATGTCTCTTGGGAATATGGCAACGCTGATAGACAAGATTGCTGAAAGAGACCAGAGCAATGGCGCAAAGAAAAATCCATCTGGCAAGTCAAAGAAGTAGCATAAATCGATGATAGCAGTTATTGGTGGAACAGGATTTGGTGCTTTAGCCGGGCTAAAGGATGCGACGACAGAAGATATTCAAACACCTTATGGCGAGGCTCATATTGAAACCGGGCAGTTTGCAGGTCAACAAGTTGTGTTTATACCAAGGCATGGCAACCCACCGAGGTTCCCACCGCATAAAATAAACTACCGCGCTAATGTAAAAGCGTTAGAAATGCTTGGGATAGACAACATCATTGCTGTCACTGCTGTGGGAAGTGTTGATCCTGTGCTGGCCGTGGGTGATTTCATCGTTCCAGATCAAATTATTGATTACACCTATGGTAGGGAGCAGACTTACTTTGATAGGGAAATTGGTCATGTGGACTTTACCTATCCTTACTCAACAAGGATCCGTGCCGCGCTCATCGAGGCGCTTGGTAACAACCCTGACTGCCATTTGTATGATACCGGTACCTATGGTTGCACCCAGGGGCCAAGGCTGGAATCAGCAGCTGAAATTCACAGAATGTATGTAGACGGATGTTCAATCGTTGGTATGACAGCGATGCCAGAAGCTGCACTCGCAAGGGAACTGGGGATCGACTATGGCGGTGTATCCGTCGTGGTTAACAAGGGTGCTGGTCTCGACCCTGAACCTTTGGATCTGGCAGTTATCGAGGCAAACCTGCATCAGAGCATGGAAAAGCTAGCAAATGTGTTAGTCGAGGTTGTCCAGACGTTGTCACAGGCATCCAACTAGCAGCTAGTCAGCACCAGGTTCCGCCTGCCATTCGAACCGATCAATCTTGACGAGCATGCCGAAATTTGGGTGATCAATATAGTGCAACGTTGAACTTCTCATTCTTCTCGATTGATTCATTCGATGAGAATAGACCGGTAAATAGTTACCGCGTTTAGTTTCCCAGTCCCTCACAGCCGGATAGGCTTTTGTGTCTTCACTAGAAAGCGCTTGCAGCAGGTTTTGATTGGTTGATTGGTTGCGCGGTGTGAACTCTGTGAACCATAAATCAGTGGCAACATGTAGATATCTGGATCGGCTAATGGTGATGGTGCCATCTAACTCGTAAAGATCGTCATAATGTTCACCGGCCTGGAGTAGCACGGGCATTGCCTCTGAGCCGCTTTCGATTGGTTGCAGCCAGGCCTTGTGGAGTAGCAAACGGTATAAGGATGATCGATTTACGGAACGTGCTAGCGCATTTAGGGTGCGCGAGTTACGGTCCAATGCTGCGTAAGCGACAGGTTTTTGATGTTCAAAAAGCGCATCGAGATCAATACTGGGTTCTGTGGCTGCTGGTAAACCGTCAAGGTCTTGTGTGCCTGATGAATCTCCCTCGACAGTTGCCAGCCCGGGTTCAGTAGTTATGGGAATCGGTCTGTTTCTGCTCCGACTTTTAAAGATAAAATCTTGCGTATCACTTCCAATACCTGATCCACCGGCGTCAGTTGCTGGTGCAATTTGATTGTATGCTTTGAGTGCTTCTAGCTGTTGGAGCGAATAAATATAGTCTGTTTCATCATCAGAGCTGATAGAGACGAAGTTTGGTGGATAGCTAAGAGGCTCCAGTGGCCAGATCTCTGTGGTTGGCAAAGGTCGATTGTTTGCGTAGACAATCACTTCGACCTGATACCAGGATTGATAATCTTCCTCAGCAATTACCGGGTTGGTCACGAGTACCATCCAGATGAAGCTGAGTATTGCAGTATATCTAACTAGCATTAGCGAGCACTTTCTCTTCAAGTCGTTGTAGTAAACGTTCTACTTTTTGGAAGCGGGTTTCCGGCTTCTCCATCTTCTCTTCAAACGATAATTGATTTGCAGTTGGAAGGCGATAGCGATGGGGCTCTGACTGGACAAGCTGCACAATACTAAATGGATCAACGGGTGTGTCTTGACTAAATTCCAGCTTGCCACCCTTGTCTCCGGCGTCGATTTTCTTAATGCCGAGGGCTTCCGCACGAAGTTTAAGTCCAGTGACTCTAAACAGAGTTTTGGTGACTTCAGGTAACAAGCCAAATCGATCAATCATCTCTACCTGTAGCTCTTTAAGCTTTTCTGTATCAGGTGCGTTGGAAATGCGCTTGTAGAGCACAAGTCGACTATGGACGTCTGGTAGATAGTCTTCAGGAATGAGTGCTGGCAGGCGGAGGTTAACCTCAGTGCCCTCGTCGAGCGGTCGGTCCAGATTCGGGGTTTTGCCATCTTTAATTGCCTTCACTGCGCGATCGAGCATTTCCATAAATAGGCTATAACCAATGGTTTGCATATTACCGGTCTGTTCATCACCAAGGAGTTCGCCAGCACCGCGAATCTCCAGATCGTGGGTCGCGAGGATAAAGCCAGCGCCAAGATCTTCCGCCTCACTAATTGCATCAAGGCGTTTGTTGGCATCTTTAGTCATCGCTTTCGGGTGCGGGGTTAGCAAGTAGGCGTACGCCTGGTGATGTGACCGGCCAACCCGACCACGAAGCTGGTGGATTTGCGCCAGACCAAATTTGTCAGCACGATCCATGATTATGGTATTGGCATTCGGAATGTCGATGCCGGTTTCAATAATTGTCGTGCAGACCAACACATTTGCTCGCTTGTGATAAAAGTCAGACATGACCTTCTCTAGATCACGTTCGCGCATTTGCCCGTGGCCAATGGTAATTCTCGCGCCTGGAATGATCTCGCTTAATTTCTCTGCGGTGTTCTGAATTGTCTTTACCTCATTATGGAGATAATAAACCTGGCCGCCTCGCATCAACTCTCGCTGAATCGCCTCCTTTATCAGGCCATCACTTCGCTGTCGGACGAATGTCTTAATCGACAAACGTTTGGCAGGTGGGGTCGCGATAATAGTCAAATCACGCATGCCAGACATTGCCATGTTGAGAGTTCTTGGAATTGGTGTTGCGGTCATGGTCAGAATGTCGACTTCCGCACGAAGGGATTTGAGCTTTTCCTTCTGACGAACACCGAAACGGTGTTCTTCATCAATGACGAGTAGCCCGAGGTCTTTAAACTTCATGCCATCCTGTATGAGACCATGGGTGCCAATAACGATGTCGACCGTGCCGGCTGCCATCTTTTCACCAACAAGGGCCTGTTCTTTCCTGGTTCGAAATCGTGATATGGATTCAATATTGACTGGCCAATCAGCAAATCGATCTTTAAATGTCTCTGTGTGTTGCTGTGCGAGTAGGGTTGTTGGTACTAGCACGGCGACCTGTTTGCCTGCCTGTACAGCGATAAAGGCAGCACGCATTGCAACTTCCGTCTTCCCGAAACCCACATCACCACAAATCAGGTGGTCCATTGCTTTTGGTTGGGTCATGTCAGCAATAATGCGTTCGATTGCAATTTCTTGATCTGGTGTTTCTTCGAAAGGAAATGCAGCGGCGAATTTGAAGTAGGCATCATCTGGTTCAGGAAAGGCAAAGCCTTTTTTAGCTTCGCGGCGAGCATAGATGTTTAATAGTTCTGCCGCGACATCGCGTACTTGTTCAGCAGCTTTACGTTTTGCCTTCTCCCAGGTCTCGCTGCCAAGACGGTGCAGTGGCGCGACGGCTTCGTCACTACCTGCGTAGCGAGATATTAGATGTAAAGATGAAACTGGAACGTAGAGCTTTGCGTCTTCTTGATAACCAAGGCTAAGAAATTCCGTTTGTTGACCGTCAATTTGTAGCGTTTCGAGCCCGAGGTAACGGCCTACACCATGATCAATGTGCACAACCGGCGAGCCAATATGAAGTTCAGTAAGACTTTTGACGACGAGTTCAGCTGCATTGTCTTTTTGTTTATTGCGGCGACGCTGTTGCAATACATGTTCGCCAAATAGGTGTTGTTCGGTGATGAACAAGAACTTCTCATCTGGCAGGTAAAAGCCACGTTCAAGTGGGCTTACCGCAACAAGGATTGAATCGTTAGACTCTATGCATTGTTGCCAGTTTTCTACATAGGTTGGTTCTAACTGATGCCGGCGCAGTAGTTCATCGACAACTTCTCTTCGACCATTTGATTCCGCGGCAATGATAAGTTTAACCCCGGACTCATCCAGGAACTGGCTTAGCTTGAGGAGCGGATTTTGTAGTCTTTCATTAATGGTGATGTCTGGTAGTGGCGCAAAATTGAAGTTATCCCCCTTCGATGCTGCCGGAGTAATTGAAACCCTGCGTTTTTTGTTGCAGTGAGAAAAAATCTCATCTGCTGGTAGCAAGATAGCTTCAGGCGCAAGAATCGGTCGTTGAATATCGTAGCGTAGGCTATCGTATCGGTTCTGGGCCTGCTCCCAGGTTTCCCGAATTGCGTCTTCGATATCACATGTGAAGACAAGCGCCTCATCGGGTAGATAATCAAACAAGGTCTCTAGTTCGTCAAAAAATAAGGGCAGGTAATACTCAATGCCAGGGGGCGAGAGACCCTGGGATACATCCTGGTATAGCGAGCAGTTACGTGGATCGACCTGAAATTGCTGATGCCAGCGATCTTTGAATCTGGTGATTGCCTCGCCGGTCAGTGGGAATTCGCGTGCAGGCAAAAGGCGTATCGCGTCCACCTTGTCCGTTGAACGTTGGCTTTCTGGGTCGAAGACCCGAATGGTTTCTATTTCATTGTCGAAGAGATCGAGTCTAAATGGCTGATCTACCCCCATGGGGAAGATGTCCATAATTGATCCTCGCACGGCAAATTCACCATGTTCATAAACAGTCTCGACGCAGCGATAGGCGGAAGCCTCCAGCTTGTGTCGCATGGCATGAATATCTAGCTGTTGACCAACGTCCAGGACAAAGCTACTGCCGAGGGTAAACTGCCTTGGCGCAATTTTCTGCATGGCGGTGGAGGCAGGGACGATCAGGATTCCCTTGTCCAGTGAAGGCAGTTTATTCAGTATCGCAAGGCGGTCAGAGATGATGTCCTGATGCGGTGAAAAGCTGTCGTAAACCAGCGTTTCCCAATCGGGAAACAACATGATTGGCTGATCCTTGGTGTTAAAAAATTTAAGTTCACGATAAAGCTGCTCAGCCGACTGGGAGTTCTCAGTAATGACGATAGAAAGCTGTTGCTCTCTGGCAATAGCATCATGGATGACAAAGGCCTGACTGGCGTCCGCCAGGTTGCCCCAGTGACGTCGTTCACCGTTGCGTTGTGGTATCTGGTAAACACCTAATGGTAAGGTGTCTGGCATGTGAATCCTTATGGGTGGGCAGCAATTGAAGGGGTAGGAAGGTTACTGAATGGTGTCAAGAAAACAAGTGCTGGGCTGCGCTGAGGATCGAATAGGACAATTTCTAATGATCCAGTGGCAATGGCAAATCGAGGTCCGTTGCTGGTGAGAAGTTTGTTGATTTTCGCCGCTGGCCTGTTGCTTGGTGCGATTGCGGGGCTTGCACTGGGGTGGCAATGGTATTCAGCAGAGGTTGATGGAAATCCTGATCAAATCATTGCCGAGAAGACCGCCACGCAGAGCGCACCTGCCCGGTCACCTCATGCCAGCCAGGCTGGTCCTCGACAAACGACGGATTCAGAGGGTCCGACGGATTTTCGCCAGCAAATGGATCAATCAATACTACTACTGGGTCAGCAGCGTTTTGAGCAGGCATTTTCGTCGATGCTCTCAGCCTCGCTATTGGTGAGCAACTTCTCACAACAAGATGAGTTTGAACGTTGGCTCGCCCGGCTGATGGACGAGTACAGTCGGGCTCTGGTTGCGCTTAATCAATATGAACAGGTCGATCAATTATTTGAGCAGCTAACCCTGGCCTTGCCTCAGCTTGGGGAATATCAACTTCAACTGGGTAAGCTGCGGATTAGCATGGGTAACGCCGAGGCTGCCTTGCAACCCCTCGCTCAGGTGTCGAATCATGAAAAGCTTGGGGTGGAGGCCAGAGCGTTAATTGCCCAGATAGAAGCATCAATTTCAGCGCCCATTGCGGTAGAAACATTGCCAATAACAGCTTTGTCTGGTCAGTTCATCATCGATGCAATATTGGATGACCGGGTTCCACTGCGACTATTAATAGACACAGGTGCAGCGATGACTGCCATTGATGCCAGGGTATTGCGGCGTGCTGGCTACAAACTAGATGGTGACCAGCAATATTTCGTCACCGCCAATGGGGTAGTGCAGGCACCGGTAATCACTGCAGCAGCCTTTGCCCTTGGCGAGGCGAGGCGCACGGACATTGCTATAGGGGCTTTAGCGCTTGAATTACCGGATCAGGTGGACGGGCTTCTAGGAATGAACTTTCTTCGTCATTACGAGTTCAAGATTGACCAGAATAACGGTTTGCTGATTCTCGATAAGCGGTAAATGAGTCGGAGTACAAGGTAGATATTGAGTTGCGTTAATCCAAGCAAAACTCGATAATACGCGAAATTTCCACCGGTGATATCGATGATCATCCGGTCTATCTCAAGCAAGTGATTTATTCTGCATTTCAATACTCATAGAGGAGAAATTCGTGGCACGACCAGGTCTTGACGGTGTATTTGCCGACTTTAAACAGCGCGAAGCACTCGCCGAAGCGATGATTCCAATGATCGGTGGCTTATATCGACGAAATGTCGCGATGTATATCCACGGCGTACCACTCTATAACCAATCAGTTATCGATCTGATGAAGGCGCATCGTTTCGTCCGTCAAATTGAGAATAACGAGATGTCTGAATTTGAGACACATCCTATTCTGGAAATACTTTGTCGTCTCGAGCTTGGTCCTGCCCATATTGATATTGGCAAGCTGACATCAAACTTCATGGCGGACGACGAGGGTCTCACCATGGAAGACTATGTCAAACGCGAGTGTGCTGAAATTCTTGGTGTTAACACTGTCAGCCACCAGCCAATGGATGTCGTGGTATACGGTTTTGGTCGAATTGGTCGTCTGGTGACTCGTCTGTTGGTTGAGAAGACAGGCGGTGGACAAAATCTGGTACAACGTGCTGTTGTATTGCGACCACCAAAAGATCCGATCCTTGATTTAAATCGCCGTGCTAGTCTACTGCGTCGGGATTCTATCCATGGCAGCTTCAAAGGCACCATTCGAGTGGACGAAGAAAATCAGGTTCTGATTTGTAACGGTAACGTGATCAAGTTTATCTACGCTAACAATCCCTCTGAAATCGACTACACAGCTTATGGCATCAATAACGCATTAATTATTGATAGCTCCGGTGTTTGGCGTGATGAAGAAGGGCTACAACAACATCTTAAGTGTAAAGGTGCCGCAAAAGTCTTATTAACAACTTCCGGTAAGGGCAACATCAAAAATATCGTCTCCGGTGCAAACTCAGACATCCTTGAGCCTGAAGACAAGATCGTGGCAGCGGCTTCTTGTACCACAAACGCTATTGTGCCTGTCCTTAAATCTATCAACGATAGGTTTGGTATTGTTCATGGTCATATGGAAACGGTTCACGCTTACACAGACGACCAGAATCTGCATGACAATATTCACTCGAAAACCCGTCGTGGCAGAAGTGCGCCATTGAATATGGTGTTAACTGAATCTAACGCCACAAGCTCGGTTGGTAAATTGCTACCTGAACTAAAAGGTAAATTGACGGGTAATTCTATTCGAGTGCCTGTGCCCACTGTTTCCATGGCGATTCTACACCTGACACTGACTGAAGAAGTCACCAGGGATCAGGTGAACGATTATCTCAGGAACATCTCTTTGAACTCAGCAATGCAGCGCCAGATCGGCTATACGGTATCCAATGAGGTTGTGTCCTCGGATTTCATCGGCGATCGGCATGCGGGCATTGTTGATTCAGAAGCGACTATCGCTGATGGTAAACAGGTCGTGCTCTATGTCTGGTATGACAAT
>CBDUKY010000012.1:0-18055 GCA_965367925.1 uncultured Pseudomonadales bacterium
AGAGACTTATCTCTGCTGAAAGCTGATAGATAACACCGAGTCGTGGATTGATGCTGGGGTAGGTTTCGGAAGGATCACGCCCAGCGCCACTTGCAACCGAAATATTTTTTACATTGCGTTCAGCGGAGACTGCCTGAAAGCCATAAACGAGTTTCCAGTCATCGTTTATTGACCAACGATCAAGGGCAAAGACTTCAGTGCTCTGAGCATCATTATCGACAATGGTTGTTAAACCATTTCGTTTCCCAACAAGATTACGATGGTTTCCACCTTCAACTTCATTCTCTCCCCAGTTCAACCCAAACAACAGATCATGATCACCTTTAATCACGTTGTATCTAACCATTGCACCAATATCCTTATGATCCGTGTCGATCAGTAAGCTAAAGACCTCTTGCGGTTGCAGGGGACCTGGGCCATCAAAATCTACAAGTATCGGTGCTACGATTGGATGATGAAGCGATTGCTTTTCAAAGGACAAACCAAAGTCCAGACTAGCGTTGTTATCAAAAATAAATGTCGTCTTATTAGCGACTCGCAAGGTCTTCACATCTCTTTGATAGTTGCCGGTCACAGCTGCCTGATCTGGATCTGTATCAAACTGGGCTGTACTCAATGCACCAGGCAATTCCTGGTCATTGTCTAATGCTGTTAGATAGAAGCGCGTACCAATACTTGCCGTTGGCTGCCAACCAATATTGCCGTAAAAGCCTGATCGTGATTGCTCACTATGATCGCGATAGCCTTCACGCTGTTTTGATTCCAAAGTAATCTGTGCATCCCACTCATCATCAAACACTCGACCAAGCGTTATCATCCCCTGTTGCAATCCATGACTACCTGACAGAATAGACGCACTGATCGACTCGCTATTTCGCGCATTAGGACTTACAAAATCCACTGCCCCACCTAAGGTACTAGCGCCATATGTCAAGGCATTCGCACCCCTGGCGACACTCGCAAAACGTGCGCTTAATGGATCAATTGTCCGATTATGATTGTTGCCATCTGCTGTCGTCACAGGCAGCCCATCTACAAGCAGTTTTACACCGTTCATATCGTAGTTGGTGGCATCAAGATTTGACCCTCTACTAGAGATAAATAAATCATCTGCACCATAGTTACTGGCAGACCAGACTCCAGGCACAAAACGTAGCAGGTCTGCAAGACTACCGACCGCGCGATCTTGTAAATCCGCTGCGTCAACAAGTGCTACGCCACCTGGCGTTAAAGCCTGCTCCATTTCATGTCGGTCCTTGATGCTATTTTCTCTGACGATAACTGTTTCAATGTTCTGATCGTTATCGGCGGCTGCCATGGCAGGATGAGCCAACAAAAAGCCGCACAGTGGGGTCAATATTCGAACGTAAGTGCGTTGCAGGCGAGACATAGAAATACTCCGGATGGAAAGCTGAGTTCAGGGTTAAATGCCGGTGTGGAGTCTACTTAAAGCAGCCGGTATTTCGTATGCGACTAAATGTCGCACCAGATTAGCGCGAGGCAAAAACCCCTTATAAAATAAGGGTTTTCCTGGGGAATATAACCAGACCCAGACTTATAGCTGGTGATTCCCGTCACCGATAGTTTTTGAACTCCGGCACATCAAATTATAGGATCAGCATCCGCAATTAATAACCAATGCCAGATAGATGTACCTTATGAGCAACCTTACTCTTCTACATGAATCAGTTGTCGATGATTCCCAGATAGATAGCCTTGGGCACATGAATGTCCGCTACTATGTCTCTCGTGCCGCAGAGGCGAACTTCAAGCTACTCAAAGACATTGGTATCGCCGAGGCAGAAGGATTTACCCTTCGCCGAGTAGACACCTACAATCGCTTCTTAAAAGAACAATTTGCTGGTGCAAAACTCGCCGTCTATGGTGGCCTGGTAGGCAATCAAGGTGACAAGCGCATTACTGGTTACTATGAGATCAGGAACGTCGATACCAATGATCTCGCAGCAACATTTATCATCACTAGTAGCCTGATCAATCGTGAATCCGAGGTTGTTGTGCCACTACAAAACTTCGATCCAGCAAATATGCTGCCCTACAAAACCGAGGTGCCCCCTGAAGGACAGCCACGCACACTGGATCTGACGCCACCTCGCCAGGTGAGTTTTAACGAAATTGCCGCGCTAATTCCAGAAGATACAAACCCCAATGGCATGAGCGGCCGCCGCGAGGGCATCGTTATTGAAGAAGACTGCGACGAAAATGGACGCCTTAAAGAAGCCCTTGATCCTATGTTTGTGATGTTCCGTCCACAACCAGGTGAAGAACTTAAGAATATGGGCCCACCCGTCCAGCGAGACGAACATGGCCGCCGATATAGTTTTGCCATGATGGAAATTCGCAGTGTTAATTGGCATCGTCCCGGACTCGGCGACACCATTGTCTCCTTGAGTGCTGACGTAAACTACGGTGAAAAGTGGCGACATATGCGACGCTGGATGTTTGAAAAGTCCTCTGGCCTGCTACTCGGCATCACCGACCACGCAGCAGTTTGTATGGACCTGGACGCACGTCGCGCTATCCCGATCCCAAAGGTTGTGCGCGAGGAAATGGCGCGGATCGTCATCCCAGATCAACTCGTAGACGTACCAATGAAAGCGGCGGGCTCCTAGTCTCGCCGCGACACCTACTGGCTACCATGGCAATATTGCGGTTATGATAAAAGCCAACCAGGCAAGCATTCAACGCCGATAATGGGGTATTCAGGAGGTGGCGATGATGCATGATTCAACAGATTCGGATACCGCATCAGCCCAGGACATCTCCTCGACAGAAGACTACGCAAGCACCAGGTTATATAACCTGATAGCCGAACAACTTAGCAATCAAGGGATTGATGCAACTAGCATCAAACATTTTTCTGGTAAGACTGAACGAACCAGGAAAGCACTGCTATTGGACCATGCCCTGGCATTAAGAGGCCCCAAAGCTATATTAGAAATCGGTCAATACGCTCACTTAATGCGCATTGATCCAGCAGCCAGCGTTCTCATTCAATCTACCTCACCGCAAGATCTTATTTCTCGTTGGATCCGACTCGAACGATTCTATCATGGCCGTCACAGAGTAAAATTGTTGGGACCAGACACCGACGCCAATAAACTAATGCTAGAGCACTACGCCGTTCAAGGCCCAGCACCAGGTGCCGGAGAAGACATTCTTATTGCAGGTTTGCTGTCGGGCATTATCCAACTAATTGGAGGCTCAGGTATTTCGTTAGAAATGGATGGTGTCTGCTTGATCAAAAATAGTGAGATTCAACCGGCGACTCAACCATGCAAAACCGCACAATGGTCTATAGCCTGGCAAGCATTTCAACCCTCTAAACCGCTGTACGACGAAGCCTCGATATCTCCTCGTAACACAGACCAGATTACTGAACAGGTTGCTCTTTTAATTCGGTCGGATCCAGGTCGCAGTTGGCGAATTAATTCGCTAGCAGGCCTGTTAGGTACTTCCGTTCGCAGCTTGCAGCGTGCACTAAAATCTGAGGGTGAAACCTTTCAGGGCATTTTACGCAAAACCCGGGTAGATGCTTCGGTAGGATTCCTAAAGCAAGGTGAGTACAAGATTGCCGATGCTGGCTATGCCGCTGGATTTTCGGATCAAGCCCACTTTAGTAGAGATTTCAAACTTCGATTCAATCTCACTCCCAGGCAATATTTGGCACTCTACGAATCCGCTGATAAATAGCTGGCGTGATTATTCAATTCAAAGTCGCTATTGGTTTGTAAGCTTCCCACATTCAATTGTGAGGGGTACATGCCATGCATCTAACCATCAATAATCAGCAATATGAGGTACCGGAAGACTGGCGTGACGAGACGCTATTAAACCTACTCCGGGAAAATATTGGTCTCACTGGAACAAAATTTGGCTGTGGTCGCGGATTGTGTGGTGCTTGCACCGTTCACGTGAATGGACAACCCATGCGCGCCTGCCTGATACCTGTCACGGATGTTCAGAACACCAGCATTACTACCATTGAGGGCCTGGCGTCGAATGCTGAGTTGCATCCCATTCAACAAGCCTGGCTAGACTTTTCTGTACCCCAGTGTGGTTACTGCCAGGCTGGCCAGATTATGACCGCTGTGGCTTTTCTAGCAACGAACCCAGCGCCTTTTGATGAAGAAATTCGCCGGGCAATGGACGGTAATCTTTGCCGTTGCGGCACCTATCCACGAATTCACCAAGCAGTGAAAGCTGCCGCTCATATTCAAGGTGCTAAAAAATGACCCTCACCCGACGACAACTACTTAAAAATACCGGTTGGCTTGCTGCCGGGATCACCGTCACAGCAAGCACCGGCTGTTCTCTACTACCCGCGCTACCAACTTTTGGCGTTTCATCCGCGGAAGATAGTTTAATGTGGGTTCAACTAACTCCTGATGGGAGGGTCGACTTTTTTTTACCCCGGGCCGAGTTAGGGCAAGGTGTCGCGGATACTTTTAGTCTGGTTGTTGCGGAAGAGCTATTTATCGATCCCGGATCTGTTACCTGCTTACACCAGTCCACCGATGTCATGGCACCCTGCCAGATGACAGTCGGTAGCCAGAGTGTCGAAAATTACTTCCTTCTTGTCGCCCAGGCAGCGGCCTATCTACGCCACACGATTCAACTTCGCTTATCTGAACAGCTAAAGGTGCCATACTCGACGCTTTCACTAGTTACTGATGGCTTTAGACAGGGGGCAAGTTTCTATACCTATGCGGAAATTGTACGCAATCATGAAGGGACCATTGTGCCGCTGCCAGATTCACTGCCAGAGAACCACTCACTTGAAATTCGCAGCCAACGTCCAGTTGCTACATTAGACTACCTTGGCCGTACTGTTTTCTCTGCTCGAAATCGCCGTATTGTGACTGGCAAGGAAACCTATAGTCGTGATGTTCGTATCGAAAATATGCACTATGGTGCCGTTGCTCACCCACCACACCTGGGTGCCCTGCTGACAGGTTTCAATACCGACGCTGCCATGCAGGTAAAGGGTGTTGTTTCTGTTATCACGCATAAAGGCGAAGTAGGTATTGTTGCCAAAACGCCCCTTTCAGCAATTAGAGGGCTAGAAGCACTAGCGCCAGATTGGTCTCCCTTATCGAAATCAGAAGCAGATAACATCGACCAGGTGCTGGATGTTGATCGGTATATCGCAGCAGCCGCTTTTGATCACGAGGTAGTTAATCAAGGCTCTGTTAGCACAGGGCAAGCAGCAGCCAGATACACACTCAATCGCAGATATGATTCACCCATGGCCGCCCATTGCGCCATGGAACCAAGAAGTGGTGTCGCGCATTGGCAGATAATAAATAACGACGCACGATGTGCTGTCTGGACGGGTTCGCAGGATGCCTGGGCAGTGCGGGCGTCCATTTCAAAATCACTCTCCATCCCAGAAGCCAATATTACCGTCCACAATCATAGTGTCGGCGGCGCCTTTGGTGGGCGCGTGATGTGCCAGGCTTCATTGGAGGCTGCCTGGTTAAGTCAGCAAAGCCAATTACCAATAAAGGTTCAGTGGAGTAGAGAAGATGAATTTCGGTATAACTATGTCGGCCCTCAATTTTCGAGCCGAATTTCTGCCGGCGTAGATGAACAGGGTTTGATTAGCCACTGGCAGCAGAGTGTTGTCGCATCTCCCATTCTCACATCCTCTCTATTCGTACCAAAAGATCTTTACTGGGTCGCAAACTTCATCCCAGACCCCGGTACAAAGCGAGGCATGCAGCCTCCTTATGAAATCCAAAACATGTCTATCGAGTTCGCAGATGAACGATTACCGATGCCAACTGGCCCATGGCGCGGATTAGGCGCAGCGCCAAATACCTTTGCCGTTGAATTGGCGATAGATGAATTAGCGGCACTATCAGATACTGATCCACTCACCTTTCGCCAAATCAATTTGAAAGATCAGCGTCTGAACAACTGCTTAGATGTGTTGCGCAACACGCTAGCCTTACCACTTACTAGCTACGGTATCGCAAGTACCATCTACAAAGGTGTCACTAGAGTCGCTATTGCCGCTAGATGGGTAGAAGATCAGGGCAGCTTTAGACTCGCGGAACTCATCTGTGTGCAAGATTGCGGCCGCATTCTGGCACCAGACAAGGTTCGTGCCCAGATACAGGGTAATCTCATCTGGGGGATTGGCATGGCAACTAGCGAAAAATTTATTTTGAAGAATGGTACAGCTGCAACGGTTAATTTCGATACCTATATCATGCCACGTCAACATGACATACCAGCCATTGAAATCATTTTGATCGATTCACTAGAAGCCTCATCCGGCGTTGCTGAAGCTAGCTTCGCCCCGGCAGCAGCGGCTATTGTTAACGGTCTCTACGCGGCCTCCGGACAAAGGCACTATGCCCTACCCGTCACCCAGTAATGATTAGTCAAAATCAATTGCAAGGTGTCCCTTGCCCGCAAAGATGAGACAATCAGACTACTTTATCCAAGTAGAAACCTGGCGCGAGTTTTCGTGCCAGTAACACTAAACAGTATCTCCTTCTACACCAGGATTGTTGATGACCGATATCGATTGGAGCCAGCTTTTTAAGCATCGGAAAAATGTTGCACGCAATTTCGGTGAACTGTGGCAATTGCCTATAGAAAAGCGCTACCACAGCATATTGATGCCGCTCGGCGGTACTGGCACCAGCATATTGGAAATAGGTGCTGGTGATCGAAGCCTGCAAGCGCGCCTTGAAAAAAAATGGGGAGATTTCTCCTATAAGAGCTGTGATATTGACACGTCACATCCCCATGACTTTTTCGATATCAATGAGGTCACTGGTCAGTACGATGTCATCTGCCTATTCGAAATTATTGAACACCTGCAACTCGATCAGGCATCCAATATGATTCAGCGATGTTACTCTCTGTTAAAGCCTGGTGGCAAAATCGTTGTTACTACACCTAACATCTACTACCCGCCCGGTTACATGCGCGACGTCACCCATGTCACGGCCTGGTGCTACGATGAACTAGGCGGTTTTTTGGAACTCGCCGGACTAGAGGTCAAAACGATTCATCGCCTTTATCATGATGCTTTCCTGAAGCGCATTGTGCGACGTTATTTGTTTTACCCTATCTTCAGAGTGATGAATTTCGATTTCGCAAGGCAAATCATCATCACAGCTGAGAAACCGCTGTAGCCTTATGTCACTTGTTATATTCGTTAGCAAAAGCGAGCAAAACCCCACGACCAGGTATCGTATCCAGCCGTTGGTGGTCGCACTTAACAACCGCAATGTAAAAACACTTAGGCTTGATAGTGATGGTGGCATTTTGCTACGCATAAAACTCCTTGTGAGAGCACCCTTCGCCGATGTCATCATCATTCAACGTAAGTTATTCGACAGGTTTTTTCTCGGCCTACTCTCCAGCTTGTGTAAGAAAATTATTTTCGATTTCGACGACGCCATCTTTACCAAAAGCAGCGGCAAAAAGTCGGCTCAAAGAATGGACAGATTTAGACACACCATCGATATCGCCTGGCAGGCCTGGGCAGGTAACAAGTATCTGGCAAAAGTTGCCAGCGAGCGCAAAAGGAATCCCGAGGCTATTAGATATGTACCCACGGTGATTGACCTTGAAAAATACTACCAGCTTGAAAAGACTAACACCTTCACCTTGATCTGGATTGGTAGCCAGTCAACTGCAAAGTACCTCTATGATCAACAAGACGTGCTAGAAGCCATTGGCAAACAATGCACCAATATCAAATTGGTTATCGTCAGTGACTTTCGTTTTCAACTTAACCACCTCACAGTTGAGTGCCTTGCCTGGTCCGAAGCTGTTGAACTTGAACAGGTGGCGAAGGCCAATGTAGGTATTGCACCCATGTCAGACGATGATTGGAGCCGGGGCAAATGCGCACTAAAAGTACTGCAATATATGGCAGCGGGCCTGCCAGTCATCTCATCAAATGTTGGTGCAAACGCAGATGTCGTTGAACACGAGGTGACTGGCTATCTAGCTGACACAGCCGGTGAATGGGTCGATGCGATTCATGCTTTGCAAAAGAACCCGGACAAGGCAAAGGAAATGGGCAATCTTGGCCAGCAAAGAATACAGACTGAATTTAACTCAACAACCTGGGTAGAAAAGCAACTTGATTGGTTAGACCTGGCCTACGAGGCATCATCACAATAGACCCATTAACGGATGCTGTTAGACCAGCTTTAAATCTTGTCTAGCGCAGGGCGCATTTCTGCATTCAAGCGACGTTTCATTCGCCACAGCAGCCAAAAACGTTGCCAGCGTGTTAAATCCGCGTGATCCAAGTAAGCAGCTAAAAATTTCGCTACCCCGAATTGCTGAAAGTGTATCTTGTCTTCCTCGACATTTAGCATATGAGCGATATTGCGACCCCGTGCAAATGCAGACAATGAACCCATAGAGGTTTTTAAATCGGCAATGTCGATCAGCCCTAATTGACCATCTTCGAGGTTCAACACATTACCGAGATGCAAGGCGCGAAAGTACACACCCCGGTCATGTAGCACCGCAATAAATTCTGCTAAACGAGACAGATGATCAAGCTCTCCTTCACCACATAGATCCCTGATTTCTTCACCATCCAACTTTCCATAGACTACATAATAAGCGGGAACCTCAGGTATATAGCAGGTGTCTGTGACAACCGGCCCAGCAATTCCCTTCTCTACTAGACGCGCTGAATTTCTCTCGAATCTTTCAGCTTGAGAAGTAATTGTTGTGGAAGAAACTTTCTTCCGCGGATAGATAAACTTTACGATGTCGTTTTCAGGGGTCAACATAATCCCAGGTCGCTTGACGGAACCAAACAACACCGTGTTTTTGGCGATGAATTGTTCCATCTCAGCCCGACTAACTTTTCTCATTAATCACTCTCGGTGTTCGTGACTGTCAGGTTAGTATTAATAACCTGCATCTATTTTTTATCAGACACTAACTTATTTATATAGGTGCAAGAAAGACCGCCTCTACCCAACACCTATATTGAGTTGAGGATGAAAAATAACAATGTTACCCTTTTTCGCTATCTCGCGCCGATGATCGTTAAAGAAGTTTTCATTCCGGCTTGCCGCTAAATTCCAATCTAATAACTAGCTAACTTAGAGTAATCTTATAATGCCTGACCAACTATTTTCAGTTAGATCGATTACTGCAAAGCCAGTGTTACTAATGCTGGTACTCGCACTCTTATCAGCTTGCGCAAACACACAAAAAGCACCCAGTGATGTTGTGCAATCTATAGATGGTTGGCAAAAGATTTTCCCCGGTGGGAAGACAATTTGTTCCGATGGCACGGCGTTTCATTTTCTTGTACGCCCAGGTAATTCCGAGAAATTGCTGTTCTCAATGGCAGGGGGCGGTAGCTGCGCCACGCGCAGAACCTGCGACCCAGATAAAACACCCACCTACCGAAGAAATACGGAAGGCCGTCCTGCGCCAGAAAATGGTATTTTTGACTTCGACGATAGCCGGAATCCCTTTCGCGACTATACAGCGGTCTATGTACCTTATTGTTCAGGAGATTTACACCTGGGTACAAAGGATCACCTATACGAACCCATCGATGAAGGGGATGCGCCATTAACTATCCACCATCGAGGCTGGTACAACCTCGAATCAGCAATGAATTGGACCTATAAAAATGTGCCTGCACCACAAAAGGTTTTCGTGAATGGGACCTCTGCAGGCGCAATTCCAACCCCCCTCGTTGCTGGGCTGATGTCAGACCAATATCCTCAGGCGAAGGTGGGTGCGCTTGGAGATGGCGCAGGCGGCTACCGCTTCACAAAACGGGGTGGGGCCGGCGTGAAAAACTGGGGGGTATTCCCAAATCTGAACAATATTCCTGGTTTCGAAGCCTTCAATCCGACTCAGTGGAATTTCGAGCAAATCTACATTCACGCTGCAAAGGCACACCCGGCCATCACCTTCGCGAGAATAGATGCGGCCACGGATACCGCACAGTTACGCTTTCTAGGTGGTCGTGGCGCTAATAATTCTCTGCTTCAGAACATCCTTCAGAACAATGATGATATCCGTGACGAGGTAGTCAACTTCCAATCGTTCATCCTGGGCGGACCACTACACACCATCTTAGGTCGACCGCAATTTTATGCTGCTTCCGCTCAAGGCATAAGCTTGCGTGACTGGGTATCAGACCTTGCCTTATACAAGAAAGTTGAGGATATCGAATGTGATACCTGCGAGGAAATGACACTGACCGAATAGCGTTAGTTGCTCGTCAGTACAACCCTATTGTCGGTTGCTTATTCCTCGCTTCCTAACACCAGCGGTAAACTTTCGTCCTTCACCCATTCACCCATGGAGCCATCATAGACTGACACATTTTCATGGCCGATCAGTTTCAGTGCCAGTGCATCAATCGTTGCCGAAATACCACCACCGCAATAGGTAATCACACGAGGCTTATCTAACACGCCTTTACGAGAGAATATTTCTCGCAGCTCATCCGCTGATCGGAAACAACCATCGGAGAGTATTTCCTCGTAGAAAATATTCATACTATTTTCGATATGACCTTTCCGACCATAGTTCATCTCTGCTTCACCTGAGTACACACCAGGAGACAAGGCATTAATCGTGCAGGTATCTGCATCTGTAATTGCCGCCACGGTTTTCGCCTTGTCGGCCCAGAGGTTGGCATCCAGCTCTACAGTAAAATTCCCGGCCACAAACATGTGGGTTTCATTGCTGACCTCTCGGCCCTCAGAATTCCACTTTGCAAAGCCACCATCTAGTACAGAGACATTTTTATGTCCGCAAGAATGTAGCATCCACCAGGCGCGTGTTGCCCACATTGGATGGCCGGTAGTATAGAACACAACCTTCGAGTCATTATTGACGCCCATCGCGCGATAGGCCGCCTGTAGATAATCAGCAGACGGTAACATGAAGTTAAACTGACTCTCCTTGTCTGAAAAGTCCTCCATTAAGTCAAGGAAAGCGGCACCAGGTATATGACTGCCTTGATAGTCATCGAACCCCGATACGGCCTTATAGCCTGGGGGATTAGGGACCAGAGAAACTGTGACATCAAAAACGCAGAGATTATCAGCCCCTGATGCGATGAGTTCAGCCAGCTCACTTGTGGATGTTAGGTAGTCGGGATGTGCGTAGGTCATCGATGCCATTCACTCTAGTTGATATATCGATTTACATCCTACCAACCTTATCGCTCAGGTATCCAGTCCTTGCAGCTTGCCTGACCTTACTTGCGATTAGTGCTAGAAATTGTTGTAAGCTACCTACTGGGCAGTTGCCTGACAGAACAGCCCATATCTTTTATTGCTAACCGGCAGCCCGCTTCCCACAAATCACGCCATTCGCGATAGCAGGGTCACCGTCACCATTTAACACCTGATAGAAGACCTGAAGTTCATCTGCCAGCTCAACGATGGCCAGACATTGAACTTCAATAGTGGTGTTCATGAGTACCATTGCTCTCAATTGGCCACAAAGCCTTGTGATACGCCTTACATCGCCATCAAAGCAATGATTTACAATTGTCGTCAATGCATGTGCCTTGGTCGCACTACCATGAAGAATAATATCCGGAAGACCTGCTGCCACAGCAACGCTGCGTTCTGTATGGATGGGGTTGTAGATGTCGGCACACTCTGTGTACTGTTGCCCGGCGTGCCTTGGAATATAAATGGGCTCAACCCAGTGTGGCTTTGCCGGTAATTCCGGTGGCAACGGCTTTGCAGGTGAGGGGGCAATCTCCGCATCAGGTCCATTTAGCGTCGCACCTCTGGTGATACCGTTGTAATCCAACTCTGCAATCAGCACCCCTTTGCTATCGGTCATTCTATACCGATCAACGCTAAACACGCCTGGCGCAATTTTCTTTCTTGCAATCAGTTGTCCCTGCACTGTTACCGTTTGATTTTGTTCGAAAGGCCTCGCGATTCTCAGATCCGTTTCAGCATGGACGCCAAAAGGCGCGGCCCGTGGATTTAGAGGTAGGTCAGGTCTGTAACGCGTGTTCCACTGCAAAGCAAAACAGATGCCGGGATGCACACTTAGCCCACCTGCCCTGGTGTCATCAAAATAAGCCTCATTGGTATCGTCAATCGACGCCGCATAGGCCATGATCTTCCTCGCATTCAGGGTGTAAGATTTTGCGATGGTAAATCCACCGACATCATTAATATCTAGCTCACCGGGGCCTTCTGCCATGACGCTTACCACTCAAAAATGTTCAATCACTGATTAAACAGTATTTTCTGTTGATTGCAAAAGCAACAGAACAGCAATCAGCCCCTGGCAGCTATTTTCTCTTTGCCATATCCTCTATATGCTCCCGACAATGAATCAGACCTCTCACACACCCAGGCACACAGATCCTCTTGAGGAATTTTTAGCGCGCAATCAAGCGGTGTTAATGAAGCTATCGGCCCTTACTGTACTTGTCCTGGCCGGTCTCTTCCTTGCCTTTGTACCCATACGATTTCTTGATACTGATCTCTTCTACCATCTGAGTGGTGGACGCTTCTTCTGGGATACCGGCAAGCTGGCCAATCCCATGGATATTTCCTTTATTGAACAAAAGACCACCTTTATCAATTACTTCTGGGGCTTTCAAGCTATTGCCTATCAGGTATTTGACAGCGGTGGTTTCGTCGCCTTGATACTCATAAAAACCAGTGTCTTACTGATAGCAGCATGGTTTTCCCTCAAGATAATTCTTCGCGATGCAAAGTTATCCGAGGCAAAGGTGCTGCAACTTGTCGTGGCCGGGCTCGCTATCTATCTGCTTAGTATGCGCGGCGTTACCGTTCGACCACATGTATTTTCCTATGCATTTATTCCGATTTTTATTTATATCTTTCAACACAGACAAAACTGGTTACCCGCACTACCACTCCTCACCCTTTGTTGGATAAATATTCATGGTGTCGAATGGGTAGTTGGCGCACTAATTGGCGGCGCATTTGGCGTACAAAAACTCTTTGAGTTTTCCAGGCATCGCGATACGAAACAACTAAAACCCTTGCTATGGGTCATGGCTTGCATACCTGTGATGTTGATAAATCCAAACGGTGTAAACGTTTTGCTTACACCCTTTATCAATTCACCAGACATCTACTACTTTATTGACGAACTGAAACCACTCGACCTGAATCTCTGGATGGATTTTCGCGTTGGCTTATCTGCCGACAATATCCTCTTAGTGTTGGCCATCTTCTATATCGTCTGTCTTGGACTTGTATCCAGACAGTTTACAGCGAATATTTTTACCATCCTGCTTGCTGTGGGCGCTGGAATACTGTTGTATCAGGGCACCAGGTTTGTCTGGGAGTGGCTGCTGCTATCCTTACCTTTGTTTGCCTTTGGCTGCGCAAGACTCGGACCAGCCGCTGAAAAACTCTCATATCCCACGGCACTTTTACTCCTACTCTTACCCACGATCCTGGGTTACTCCTGGTGGCAGGAAACCAGAAAATATGGCGGTGACTACTACCCCACTGATGAACGTCTGCTACCGGTCGCAAGCACCGACTTTATTGAGGCAACCGGCCTGGCCGGTAAGTATGCTGTACCGCCAGATCTTGCGGGCTATATTGAATGGCGACTCGGTCAAAAAGGTGTGCAAATATTTTCTGACATGCAATATCCACCTTTCGATGAAGCAAACTATTTTGAAATTCGGAACGCAATCACTCACCCGGCTGCTCATCAACGTTTCATCAAGAAATATGCCCCCGACATGATCGGCGTTCCACCAGACAATCGCTATTTTCAAGCCATTGTCGATCAGCGTTACGTACCAGTCTTCTTTGATCAAACACTGGTCTTATACGTCAACGCGGCCACAAGGCCGGACATCGCAAACAAGTACAAGCTGACAATCATCAACCCATTTAATGTACTCAGAATTCGCGCGAGAGATGTCGAGGGTGCTATTGCAGAACTTCAAACCCTGCTCAGCCTGTCCCCTGACAATGAAGCTGTTAGAAGCCCGCTTGCTTTGATGCTAATGGAACTAGGGCGAGAAGCAGCCGCAAACCAGTTACTTAAGCCCACCTCCATGGCGCCGAATCAGCTTGAGGAATATGGTTTTTATCTCGGCAAAATCGCTATGGAGAATGAAAATTATCAGCTAGCTATCGATCACTTTACCCACTCGATCAGAGCATCTAGTGACCCAATGCCTGCACAGCGTTTAATGGC
Organism: uncultured Pseudomonadales bacterium; assembly: GCA_965367925.1. GTDB lineage: Bacteria > Pseudomonadota > Gammaproteobacteria > Pseudomonadales > Azotimanducaceae > JAHRVQ01. The sequence continues at coordinate 14,212 of CBDUKY010000012.1, forward strand.
CACCTGTTATTACGCCCTTGAGGATTATCAGCAAGCCTACAATTTGTTCGAGGCATCCATGAATCCTTACCGGGACATGGATATCACCCTGATGCAGCTCTATCAATTCGCCGACAGTGCATTTCAATTGGGGGATAAGGCCAGGGCCAGGCGCCTACTCGCAATGATTGCCATGCGAAATGATAGCAGTGACCCGGCACTAACAAAGTTGTCGTCTAGTCTTGCCGACCAGCTTCAGTAAGACTGCGTTTGCTTGACAATATATTCGCGATGGAAGGCAAACTTAAATACCACATGCGCTTGGTTTCTTTCCTGCCGCGGGTAACTGTTTCTAGAATCAACCCAGCAAAAAAGCTCTGAAACGCGAGTAGCATGATAGCGCTAGAAAGAATTGCCGTGGGGAACCTCGGAACCAGACCCGTTTCCATATACTCAATGACAATAGGCCAGGCGAGAACAATAGATAGTAGACTAAGTAGCGCCGCAACAATTGAAAACAACTGAAAGGGCCGTTCTTCTTTCACCAAACGGGAAATGGTCGTTAAGATCCTAAAGCCATCCCGGTAAGTTCTCAGCTTACTCTCAGAGCCAACAACACGTTCTGAATAGGCTGTTGGTAATTCATCAATTGGCATATTCAAATCCAGCGCATGAATCGTGAGCTCAGTCTCTACCTCAAAACCCGTGGAAATTGCCGGGAAGGATTTAACAAAACGTGAAGAAAACACTCGATACCCGGACAACATATCTTGGATCCGATGACCAAATACGGCACCCACAAGTTTTGTTAACAACTGATTGCCCGTTCGATGACCTGGCCTATAGGCATTTTTTTGTGCACTAACTCGCGAGGCATTAACCATATCCAGATTATGAGTCACTAGCCGCTCAATCAGTGTCGGCGCCATTTTTGCATCGTAAGTCGCATCCCCATCTACCAGCACAAATACATCTGCAACAACATCTGAAAACATCCGTCTAACAACATTACCCTTGCCTTGCATTGGTTCTTCTCGAACGACCGCACCTGCTGCATCTGCAATTGAACTGGTTTCATCAGTCGAGTTGTTATCAAACACATAGATTGTCGCACTGGGCAATGCCTGCTGGAAATCAGCAATCACCTGACCAATCACCGCTGCCTCATTGAAGCAGGGAATCAGAACCGCCACATCAAGCAGTGCTAACTGCTGCTGAACTGATGTTTCCTTTAAGTCATTTGCTGTCATTACGCGTTAGGTCACTCAGGCATCGTTATACAGATCATAGCACCCTGATTTTAAGCCATCAGGATTCAGCCAATCTAGATCAATGCGATCCCCGTTAGTCGCCGCTTGCTTCCTGGTCGCGACACGTCCTAATCGCTGGCTGCAATTAGTAAACGTTTCTATTACAGTCATGATCAAACAACCTACCAGTCGCCGATCGACCGGCGATGAAAACGGAGATAGACAATGGGAATAGAACAATGGCCAGACGCACCGGATCTACAAAGGGCTGATGTCTCTGTCAGTTTTGGCAATGACAATTTTCTTGGCCACCTTGTTGCACCACCAGAAGCTGATGGCCCTCGTCCACTGGTACTTGTCATTCACAATTATCAGGGCCTTAAGTTTTTTGATGTTGATGTTGCCGAGTATCTGGCTCGCCTCGGCTATGTTGGTCTCGCTATTGATATGTATGACAGCATTGTGCCGCCGCAGGATCGTCTCTGGCCAAATAATGCGACCGAGATTACGGCTTATCAAAAGAAATGTTTCGAAGGGATGGTTTCTTGCGACCATGACCATGGCTACTTTAGAGGTCTACTTGAAGCATGGCGAACAGCAGGCATGGCGCAATCCTGTGTAGACACATCAGTTTCTGCAAGCGCAATTGGATACTGTTTTGGCGGCGTTGCTGTACTTGAAGCGGTCCGCGGTGGTTTAGACTTTGCCGGGGTTGTTTCTTTTCATGGCCTATTGCAGACAGGTGAAGATCCAAGCCCTGCTAACAATGGTGTAGAGCGGCCACCGCTCAAGCCCTGTGAGAATCAATACAACACCAACACCGTGGTGGTTATTGAAAATGGTGCTAACGACCATCTCGTACTTGCAGAACATAAACAAAGGTTTTATGAGGAGATGAACGAGGCTGGTGTGGACTGGATCTTCAACGACCATTCAGGTACACCACACGGATTTGCACTACCACCTACCATTGGTCCACCGGGACATCTTCATGAAGCAACTGACCGGCGATCAACAATGACCATGCTAAATCTATTTCGGGAATTATATCCACAAGTAAAACAAAATCCGGTTTCCTATAACGCCGCTGGCACACCTATTCCAGGTTAGGGTTTGCTGCATTGCAACTAGAGCTATAGCTCAGCTTGTGTACAATCCACGGAACTTAAGGATAAGTGTGGTACTAAAATGGTGGATAAAACCAGGTTAGCAGACAAGGTAGTCGTGGTAACAGGTGGTGGCGGTGGCATCGGCAAGGGCGCCGCAATGCGTATAGCAGCAGAAGGTGGTCTTGTCGCAGTCTGGGACATTCGTATGCACCTTGCTGAAACTGTCGCTGATGAAATACGCGCCGCAGGTGGTGAAGCAATGGCTATTGCCTGCGATGTTTCAAAGGAAGAGCAGGTTGTCGAAGCGATTGATAAAACCGTCGCTAATTACGGTAGCCTCTATGGCATGGTTGCCAATGCAGGTACAGCTGGTGTTGGTTGGATTCACGAGACTGATTTTAAAGACTGGCAATTTGTGCTCGGCGTAAACCTGAACGGCCCATTTCTTTGCGCCAAACATGCAATACCCCATATGTTAAAGCATCAGTCCGGTGCTTATGTTGTCACCTCCTCAATTGCTGGCTCAGTGATTGGTCCAGGTGGCTCGGCAGCCTCCTATGCTGTATCAAAAGCCGGCGTCATTGCACTCGCCAGACAGATTGCCGTTGATTATGGCAATCAGGGTATTCGTGCTAACGCTATACAACCATCAGGGGTCGCCGAAAGTAATCTTGGCCAACATGTTCGTGAAGACAGACAATCGTCCACGACACCAGCCGCCGTATTGCCGCGACCCAGGGCCTGGTTGCCACTCGGCAGAGCTGGAAAGATCGAAGAATATGGCGCCACCATCGCATTTTTGCTGTCCGATGACGCCGGCTTTATTACAGGTACCAGCGTTGCTGTCGATGGTGGGCATCTCGCTATTTGAGTGCTATCTAACGCTTTATTATTAATCCAGCAATACCAGAACAACTGCAGGAGTCATATTCATGCTCTATCAGCAATCACTACCGGTCAGAGATAATGTCCGTCATAGTCATCAAACTGCCCTGGGTCAAATCGCCAGCCCCGGCACATGGTTCAATGCGAGGGAACGGGTAGCAATTATTAGTGAGACTCGAGCCGCCTTGAACTGCCAGCTTTGCGGAAAACGAAAACAAGCACTTTCTCCTTATACCGTTGCTGGAGACCATGACACAGCAACACAACTTGAACCTGAAATTGTCGAGGTTATTCATCGCCTGGCAACCGATTCAGGTAGATTAACCAGCGCCTGGTTTACTGACATTACTAGTCGGGATCTCACTGCAGAGATGTATGTTGAAATCGTTGGTCTGGTTGCGACCATTATTGTCCTCGACAGTTTTGCTCTGGGGCTAGGCTGCGAACCTTACACACCAACAGATCTGATTGATGGAGAACCATCAAGACAACACAATGATCAGGTATTTGATGGCGGCGCCTGGGTACCCATGCTGGACGTGTCCCAACAGGAATCTGATACAGGCCTACCAACCCATCCTAATATCGGTCGTGCGATGGGGCTTGTACCCGGGGCAAATG
>CBDUKY010000013.1:0-17506 GCA_965367925.1 uncultured Pseudomonadales bacterium
ATATTATCGTTGAAACCCAATTGGATAATTCGGAACCTATGAGTAACCGCGCACACGACTTTATCGAGGCGCGAGTCGCAAATGCGGCCGAGAACCTATTCGAAAAACAGACCTGTACCATTTGTCACGAGATTAGCAAGGTGGAAGATGCTGAGGTCCCCTGGAAGGTAGAGCCAGTTTATTTGAGTGGTAACTGGATGCCTTATGCAGAATTTTCCCATAATAGTCACAAGAATATGCAATGTGACGGATGTCACGAGGCTGCCTATTCCGTTGAGTCTGGTGAAGTGTTGATGCCAGATATCGGTTCTTGTCGCGCCTGTCATGGTGGTGAGACAGCTGACAACTTGTTGCAAAGTAGTTGTATTACCTGTCACAAGTTTCACCTGGAATCGCAGGGACCAATGGGAGAACTAATTGAAATTGATCAACTAGAGGCTGAGCTATTGGAAGCTGAGCTAATGGAAGCTGAGCTAATGGAAGCTGAACAGATGGATGCTGGACAATGAGGTTGAAGGCAATATCCACGCTCGCACTGGCAACTGGGCTTTTGCTCGGTTGTAGTGGTGGTGGGGGCGGTAGTAGTACCGAGGCTGCGGAAGACGCTGTGGTTAATACACCACCCCCTGCAACTGGGACACCGACGACTTGCGGTGAGAACTGTTTCTTATCGACAGCAGATGTTGAAACAATCATCGCCCAGGCAGTAATGGAAGCGGAAGCAAGAAATGTTTCAGCGACAATTGCGGTGGTTGACCGGGTTGGCAATGTGCTTGGTGTTTTTCAAACAACTGGCGCAGATAGCTTCGTAAAGATTACCTCCACTGCTGAGCTCGGCGGACCAATTACTGGCGGGTTAGAAAATCTAAACTTTATTCCGTCTACGCTTGCTGCGATTTCAAAAGCAATCACAGGCGCCTACCTTTCCACAACAGAAAATGCATTTACAACCCGAACCGCGAGTCAAATCGTTCAGGAAAATTTCAATCCGGGTGAAGACAATGTGCCGTCTGGTCCACTTTTTGGTGTGCAGTTTAGTCAGCTACCCTGTAGTGACTTTTCACAACGATTCCAAAATGGTGCTGCCGCGACTGTGGGACCTCACCGGGCTCCTCTAGGTTTGTCAGCCGACCCAGGTGGCTTGCCGCTCTATATCGATGGTAACAATGTCGGTGGGGTAGGTGTCGTTGCTGATGGCATCTACGGTCTTGATAAGACCATTACCGATTTTGACACAGATATTGATGAACTAATTGCGACAGCAGCAACTGTTGGCTACGCAGCGCCCACCAGTATTCGAGCGGACAAGATAACCATTGTTGGTAAGACAGCACGTTTTAGTGATTCAAGGGTTGTAGACCTGATGTCCTCACCTGGCAATGCTGATTCTTTATCAAGTATCCGTACTGCATCTAGAGGGGACTATGTCCCAGTCACAAGTTATTACGACGGTAACGGTCCACGTGCTGGTACAGTCTTCGGTCAACCAGGTTCTGGTGTTCGACCGGCAGACCCGGCTGTGTTTGTTGATGCATCCGGCCAGAGCCTGGATGCATTTGTGTTTGTTGATCAAGCAAATCAGAACCGTTTCCCTGCCAGAGATGGCCTGGATGCACCAGCTGGAAACCCCGTTAACAGTCTAACGGCAACAGAAGTGCAGACGATTATTAATGAAGCCATCGGTGTCGCCAATCAGTCGAGAGCACAAATCCGTGTGCCAGCAGGCACGCAAGCCCGGGTAACAGTGTCGGTAGTGGATTCCGAGGGCAATATTCTTGGTATAGGAAGGACCAGAGACGGCCCCGTTTTTGGCGCAGATGTCTCTTTACAAAAAGCCCGGACGGCAACATTTTTCTCTGGTACAGGTCGACTTGCAGGCGAAACTCCAGCGGAGATTTTAAGAGGTTTTCCTGACCCACTTTACTTGTCGCCTCTGGCTGAACCAGTTGATTTAAATGCCTTGTCTACCCTTGCATCGCCAGCACCTTCGTTTTCCCGTTACGTGCTCGATGCGCAAATATTCCTCGGCAATGCAGATGCGCTGGAGCCAACTGGTAACCCGGTTGCCTTTTCAGACCGTGCTGGTGGTAACTTGTCTCGACCTACCTTTCCTGATGGACCTGCCGCAGGTCCACACGGGCCTTTTAGTAAGCCGCCTGGAGAGTGGAGTATCTTTAGTGTTGGGTTACAACTAGATCTTGTTTATAACTCGCTTGTGCACCACATTGTTCACGTCTTTGGTCTGATACCAGATGTTCCGCAAAACTGTACAGGTAATACAGGATTTGCCGATACCAATGCATTCACGATTCAAAATGCCGCGTCAAACTTGCCAAACGGTATTCAAATCTTCCCTGGAAGTGTGCCAATTTATCGAAACAATGTATTGGTCGGCGGTATTGGGGTTTCAGGTGATGGTGTCGATCAGGATGACATGATCTCATTTTTAGGCCTCCACCGGGCCGGCGAAAGACTCGGTACTGGTATTGGTAATGCACCAGCGGAGATTCGCGCAGATACCCTGCAAATACCAGGGCAGGATGCACGTCTACGCTATGTTAACTGTCCTCAAGTGCCATTTATTGGCAGCAGTGATACCGAGGTGTGTGATGGTTTCTAAGCGCCAGGGATGGTTGATTACGCTCGCTGCACTGGTCCCGATGATGTTGCCTACGACGGTGATGGCTGAATAAAAGGCCATCTTGCCAGCAACCTCATATTGTGACGATGGCAGTATTGATCCAGCACAGCAAAGACGCAGACCTGGTGTACCCATTGATGAGTATGAATTGCCCCCCTGTGAGGAAGCAGACGAATCTCGGATTACGGCCTGGGTTGATCCGTTTGATCTAGGGCCGACAGTGCCAGATCGTTGGCGGATTGTGAACGCGATCGGTATCGAAACTAATCTCTGGGACCCCTATAACACGCAGAATTGGCTTAAAGGCGATATGCCTGTCTGGGGTAAGGACTGGTTTTATAGCATCATCGCGATTAGTGACACGATTATTGAACCGCGGCGTTTTCCAATTCCCGTTGGGGTCGCGACCACCACCCGTCCGGGTAGTCTTGATACGATTGGTGATGGCGACACGCTGATTCTGGCGGAAAACCTGATTCTTGAGAATGTCATTTACAAGGGCAACACGACATTTAAGCCACCAGATTGGGAATTCCGTTTTACGCCTGTATTTAATATTAATCAGGTCCACGCAGATGAAAAAGGTATTCTAAATGTCGACCCAGACAAAGGCGGGCGATCATCTCGCAGACGTCGTGATACGTTTATGGGTGTGCAGGCACTATTTGTAGACAAGCATTTGCGTAATGTTTCAGATCGCTATGATTTCGATAGCATACGCGTTGGTATACAACCTTTTTCCAGTGATTTTCGTGGGTTCCTATTCCAGGATGCTCAGTTTGGTGTGCGTCTGTTTGGTACCCGCGAGAACAATATATTCCAATACAACCTTGCCTGGTTTCGACGGATGGAAAAGGACACCAACAGTGGTCTAAACGATGCAACACAGAGGCTGCGTGATGACGATGTGTTTGTAGCAAATGTCTACTGGCAAGATTTTCCAAAGCTGGGTTTCTTCTCTCAGGGGACGGTGATTCATAACACCAACCGTGAAAAGGGTCAGATCGAATATGACAAAAATGGTTTTATTGTCAGGCCATCCTCTTTGTTTGAAGAGCGTACGCGCAACTATGACGTCACCTATTTTGGCTACAGTGGTGATGGCCACTTTGATCGATTGAATCTCACTACATCGATTTATTACGCCTATGGCAACCAGACGAGTAGTCGCGTCAGATCAGCAGAAGAAGATGTGAGTGCATTCTTCATGGCGGCAGAATTCTCTATGGACTTTGACTGGTTTAGACCAAGATTGTCTGTGTTATGGGCATCTGGGGACGATGATCCTTTTGATGATGAGGCTAACGGCTTTGATGCAATTTTCGAAAACCCACAATTTGCCGGAGCTGATACGAGTTTTGTTATTCGTCAGAACGTACCATTGATTGGTGGCGGTGGTGTTGCCTTAATGGGGCGAAATGGCATTTTGCCTTCATTGCGTCCGAGTAAGGAACAGGGTCAATCTAATTTCATAAATCCTGGTATCCGAATGATTGGGATTGGTGCTGATGCTGATCTGTTACCAGAATTGAGATTGTCGGCAAATTGGAACTACTTCCATTTCGATTCGACGGAAGTATTAGAAGCTTTGAGACAACAGGGTCCGATCGATGAGGAATTCGGTCACGATATTTCTCTGTCGCTAATCTGGCGACCATTTATGACCCAGAACATTGTTATGCGTTTATCCGCTGCAGGACTAGTAGCAGGTGAAGGTTTTGACGACTTATACGGAAACGAGGCTGACAACCCTTATTCGGTGTTGGCTAATATTACATTGATGTACTAGATAACAAGTTAGGCAACCTTTAGGCGATCATGCATTTAACACTGACTAAATTTGTAAAACATAGTCTTGGCGCAAGCTTGTTTTGTCTTGCCCTTGTGGCTGCGACTGGTGCCATGGCATCAGAAAGCGGTGGAGCCTATGTTGAGCGACATTACGATCCCATTCCGCCTGCGCCAAAATCTCAGTCTTTAGCTGAGGCGAAAGAAAAAAGTGCTGGCTGTATGTCTTGCCACACAGACACAGATAGCCTGAGCATGCATGAAAGCCCAGGGGTTAATTTAGGTTGTACGGATTGCCACGGTGGTAATGCGGATATTTTCTATCTAGGCGGAGAGGATCACGGCGACAGTCATGATCACGATCAGGCGCTGGAAGCAGCTCACGTGCTACCTAGCTATCCGGAAGACTGGGCATTTCCTCACAGTAAAAATCCAAAGGCAAGTTACACACTCCTGAACCGGGAGGCGAAAGAGTTTGTTCGTTTTGTAAATCCATCGGATTTACGTGTTGCAGAGGAAGCTTGTGGTGCTTGTCACCTGGAAATTGTGCAAGCAGCCAAGCGCAGCATTATGGCAACTGGGGCCATGCTATTTGGTGCGGCGACCTATGCAAATAATATTCTGCCTTTCAAAAACTATCTGGTGGGCGAGGCCTATAGTCCTGACGGAGAGCCTAACGCCATTCAAGGACCACCACTAAAAGACCCGAAACAAGCTCAGCTTGATTACGGCGTGCTACCAATCCTTTATCCGATCCCTGCCTGGGAGACGGTACCTCCTGGCGATATTTTTCGAGTTTTCGAGCGTGGTGGTAGAAATATTTCAAACCTATTCCCAGAGACAGGTCTTCCTAATGCGCTGGGATTGTTGCAGCGTATTGAAGAACCTGGACGGCCAGATTTCCGGCAGTCGAATCGTGGACCTGGTACAGGGCAAAGAATTTCGGTACCTATGTTGAATGTGCATAAGACGCGATTGAATGATCCGCTAATGTGGTTCCTTGGCACAAACGATAATCCAGGAGACTATCGCACGTCCGGTTGTGGTTCCTGTCACGTGGTCTATGCCAATGACCGTGATTCAAGGCACTCTGGACCCTATAGTTCAGCCGGTCATACAGGTATGACCCAGACGGTAGATCCAACGATTCCGAAGGATGAAGAGGGTCACCCAATTAAACACTCTTTCACCCGTGCGATCCCAACAGCGCAATGTATTTCTTGCCACATGCACCAACCCAACATGTTTGTTAATAGCTATCTGGGCTACACCATGTGGGACTATGAGTCAGATGCACCTTCGATGTTCCCCAGTGAACAGGTTTATCCAGATATGGAAGAAATCCGGAAAACCAACGAGCACAATCCAGAGGCGGCAGCTGTCCGTGGCCTCTGGTCGGATCAAGAATTCCTACGCGGGGTATCAGAACTCAACCCCGAACTTAAAAACACGCAATTTGCGGACTATCACGGCCATGGCTGGAACTTCCGTGCGGTATTTAAAAAGGATCGAAAAGGTAATCTACTTGATGAGGTTGGTAACATTGTAGAACCTGATGACCCCGACAAGTTTGATAAAGCAGTCCATATGTCATCGGTGCATCTGGATGTGGGTATGCACTGTGTGGATTGCCACTTTGCCCAGGATAATCACGGTAACGGCCATATCTATGGTGAGGTTGCCAATGCGGTAGAAATTGACTGTGTTGATTGTCACGGTACTGCGAATGAGTATCCAACCCTAAGAACGTCTGGTCCCGCAGCACCTCCAGGTGGGACAGATTTAAGCCTGATTCGAAATCCAGATGGTAAGGCGCGCTTTAGCTGGCGAGATGGCAAACTCTATCAACGTAGTTTGCTCTGGCCTGACAGAGAATGGGAAATGAGCCTGGTTAAGGATTCGGTAAATCCTGAACACCCGCAATATAACAAGAAGGCAGCGCGGGCCAAGACCATGCAACGTGATAGTGCTACCCAGAACTGGGGGCCCGATGTACCGCTTGATGAGCGAGCGCATGGCTATGACACGATGGAATGCTATACCTGTCACCAATCATGGACCACCAGTTGTGCTGGTTGTCATTTACCGATTGAGGCGAACTGGAAAACCAAGCGTAATCACTATGAAGGTGGAGAGACGCGAAACTATGCGACCTACAATCCTCAGGTCGTTCGAGACCAGATCTTTATGCTCGGAAGGCGAGGCAAGATTAATGGTGGCCGAATTGCGCCGCTGCGATCTACTTCCGCCCTGGTGCTGTCATCGACAAATGCTAATCGCGAAAAGATCTATGTGCAGCAGCCGCCAATTTCTGCCAGTGGTCATAGCTCACAGGCGATAAATCCACACTTTGCACATACTGTGCGCAAGACCGAAACCCGGGTTTGTAGTGATTGTCACTTGTCTGAGGGTAGTGATAACAATGCCATTATGGCGCAGACCCTTGGTTATGGTACGGACTTTGTCGACTTTATTGGCTATCACGCCTACCTTGGTGGTGATGGCTCTGTAGAGGCTGTTCAAGTCACAGAATGGGAAGAGCCCCAGGCTGTAATCGGCAGCTACTTGCAGAAGATCGTTTATCCAGATTGGTATGCAGACCATGAGACTAATGGTCGCGTACTGAAAACTGGTCACAAGCATTCATCGGGCACGGTAAATTGCATTCAACTACGTGGTGAATATTTGTTTGCGGCTGCAGGGGATCGAGGATTACAAGTCTATGATGTTGCTGGCATTGCGAATAAAGGGATTAGTCAGCGGATTATCTCTGCACCTGCTTCGCCAGTTGGTCAAAATACAACGATAGAATCGACTAACGCGACCTGTGTCTCCCTGTCTACAACACAACCTGTTGCGCCGGATAGAAATGTCGGTGAGTTGATGCGAGTGGATAATCAAGAAAAGCCCACGCACCCAATTTATAAGTACGCAATTATTACCGACTCAAGTGAGGGTTTGATTCTGACCGACATTGGTACCCTGGCAGACGGTGAACCGAGAAATAACTTCCTCAAGCGCGCGGTTACCTGGAATGAAGACGGCGTCTTAAACGGAGCGCGTCATTTGAGTCTTGGTGGACATATAGCATATATCGCAGCAGATGCAGGCCTGGTTGTTGTCGACCTGGATGATCCACTCAATCCAAAGCATGTTGCAACGGTGCCAGTACCTGGTATTAAGTCTGTATTCTTGCAGTTCAGATATGTCTTTGTAACGGACAGTGAAGGCCTAAAGGTCGTTGATGTGACGGACCCCACTAGTCCCTTCCTGGTTGAGAGAAATATGGTCGAACTTGCGAATGCGAACAATGTGTTTGTATCACGTACCTTTGCCTATGTGGCGGCAGGTAGTGAGGGCCTCGTCATTGTGGATGCAACAGACCCAACTAATTTGAAGGAATACAAGCGGCTAACAGATAACATTGTTGATGCCAGAGATGTGGTCATCGCAAGTACTAACGCGAGCCTCTTTGCCTATATTGCTGATGGCGTGGGTGGACTTAAGGTTGTACAACTCACCTCTCCCGTGACACAGCCGCGATACTATGGTTTTAGTCCTGATCCAATGCCAGAATTGATAGCAAGTTTTCCAACTAGCAAACCTGCACTCTCATTGTCTCGAGGATTAGAACGAGACCGTGCAGTAGACGAAACCGGCGGGCAGGTTGCCGTATTTAGTCGTCTGGGTTCCGGTCCTCTGACGGAAGAAGACATGCGAAAACTCTACCTCGATAAAAATGGCAAACCCTGGTTTGTGAAGGACGAACCTGACAACAAACAGGCGAAACGAAAATGATTCAAGCATCGATAAAACAAGGTGTCATTGGACTGCTTCTACTACTGGCAAATTACGCGCTAGCAGACGTTCCCCAGTACTCAGAGGAGCAACACCTGGGTGTAGCAAGCTGTGCATCCGGTGTATGCCATGGCTCGGTGAGAGGGAGAACCGCGACGCCGGTTAATCAGAATGAGTATGTGATATGGAGTCGCAGAGACCGACATAGGATCGCCTACAATACACTCCTAACCGATGAGTCGAAGCAGATTGCTAGTAAGCTTGGTCTCAAAAATGCCCATGAGGCAGACATGTGTCTTGATTGCCATGCGGACAATGTACCTGAAGAAAAACGCGGTGAACGATTTCAGATAACCGATGGGGTTGGTTGTGAATCTTGTCACGGTGGTGCAGAGCGATTTATTTCAACCCATGTAGATCCGGATACAGGGCGAGCTGAAAACATTGAGGCTGGACTTTATCCAACAGATGATCCGCGAGCGCGGGCAAAGCTTTGCCTGTCCTGTCACCTTGGGACCAGTGAAAAGATGGCAAGCCATGACATCATGGGTGCCGGTCATCCGCGAATATCTTTTGAACTTGATACCTTTGGCTGGCTTCAACCAGCTCACTTTGTATTAGATGAGGAATACGCAGCAAGTAAATGGGCTGGCTCGAGCGTCGATCTCTGGGCCATTGGCCAGGTCGAAGCCAGTAGACAAACCCTGAAGTTGATTGATGATCGTTTGAAATCTGGTGGATTGTTTCCTGAATTGGCATTGTTCGATTGTCATTCTTGTCACCACCCCATGTCAGATCAGCGATGGGCACCCTCAGAAAGGGTTGCGCTACCGCCAGGCTCGGTTCGGCTAAATGATGCTAACTTTGTCATGCTGTTTGCGATTGCTAACGTTCTTGACCCTGCCCTTGAAAAGCAGCTAAAAGCAGGCCTGAAAGCGCTGCATCAGTCCGTTAGTCAGGGTCGATCTGTCAGTGAAAAAATTGCCCATCTGATGGGTTTGTTGGATCAGCTTGATGGCAAGTTGGACTCGACTGATCTCGCGAGTAAATCTGCAGAATTTGTTTCAATGATTGTGAAAACATCTGCCAATAGTCGCCTTAATGACTACGTTAGTGCCGAACAAGCTGTTATGGCTGTGGATATGCTGTTAAGTACAAGTGGTAAACGAGACGCTTATTCCGACTGGTTAGATCAAGCGTATGAAGTACTAGGTGATGAGGATGATTTCGATGCGCGTGCATTCAATCAACTCATGAGATCCTTCTCTAGTTAGTCTGCTAGATTGCAATACTGCTAGCGCAGTAAATGATTTGATGTGTCGGAAATTATGCAAAGACATTTCTGACACATCTAACATCAGGTAAAAAACCTTGTTATCCATTGTCGTACCAACATTCAACGAGGCGGAGAATCTACCGTTACTTGTGGCACGTATTGCTGCAGCGCTTGATGACGTTGAATATGAAATTATCATTGCTGACGATGATTCTCCTGACGCAACTGCCGAGGTCTGTGAAGCCTTGTCAGCGGACCATCCGATTAAACTTGTCTTGCCTGATAACCGTGACCGAGACTTATCGCTTTCTGTCATTGACGGCGTGCATGCAGCGAGCTTTGACAAAATTCTTGTGATGGACGCGGATTTATCCCACCCGCCGGAAATGATTCCAGAAATGTTGCGACAGCTAGAGCCGACCGTTTTCGTCGTCGGTAGCAGATACGTTAGTGGTGGCAGCTTTGATCGCGACTGGAGTTTATGGCGATTTGTTAATTCCCACGTGGCAACCCTGCTGGCACGACCATTGAGCCAATGTGGTGATCCCATGTCAGGCTTCTTCATGTTCAATCGCGAGCAGGTAGATCTCACCCGCTTGAAACCAATCGGCTACAAGATTGGTTTGGAAATAATGGTGCGGGGAGACTTTGACAAGGTAGCAGAGGTGCCCATTTTGTTTACCGACCGGGAAATCGGCGAAAGCAAAATGAATCTGAAGCAACAGTTTAATTACTTAAGGCATTTGCGGCGCCTGTACCTGTATAAGTTTGGTGGGCTCGCGGAGTTTATTCATTTCGGTGTCGTGGGTGCCAGTGGCTTCGTAATAGATATTGCCTTTTATTATTCATTGCAGTTTTTGGGTGTTGGTCATGTGCTTGCCAGGGGCTTGTCTTTCTGGCCAGCAGTAAGCTGGAACTGGGCGCTAAATAGACTCACTACCTTTGGTGAGCGGACAAAACGTCCCAGGGCCAGACAATGGGTAGAGTTTGTCGCCGCGAGCTTGTTTGGTTTTAGCGTTAACTGGGGAATCTATAGTTATCTATCGACAAACATCGATTTCTTTATTGAATACCGTCTAGCGGCGCTTATTACAGGGATAATTTGTGCCAGCTTTTTCAATTTTGCAGCATCTACCTTGTTTGTTTACAGTGATAAGCGCAAACGCTAAAGAGAGAAACCTATGTGGCTGACGAATATTCAAATCTGGGACGGCGTATCTGATTCCCTGAGCCCGGCAGATGCCATACTTATCGAGCAACAAAAAATCGTTCGACTCGGGGCAAGTGACGAGGCAAAAGGCACAGTCGTTGACTTGCAAGGCATGACGCTGATTCCTGGTTTAATAGATGCCCATGTTCATATGTGCCTTAACCCTGACATCAAGGACCCTCTGGCCCAGGATAAGTTGAGCGATGAAGACATTATTCAGCAAATTATCACTCGCACAGAACAGATGCTTGCAGCGGGCATTACTACAGCGCGGGATCTTGGCGGTGGTGCCTGGCTAGAACTGAAGGTCCGGGATCTCATTAATCAGGGTAAAGTAAAGGGTACCCGGCTTATTTGCGCCGGTCAGCCGGTTACCTCGGTACAAGGCCATTGTCATTTCTGGGGTGGTGAGTCGAAAGATGTCGCCGCCGGTAAAGCCGTGATTGAACGGCAAATCGAAAAGGGCGTTGACCTGATTAAAATCATGGCGACTGGCGGAAGTTTGACGCCTGGCTCGACGCCAGCAAATGCGCAATTTGATGCAGAACAGATGACCCAGCTTGTTGAACTTGCGAAGTCATATCAGTATCGCGTTGCCGCCCATTGCCACGGCACAGTGGGGATCAAAAATGCAGCCGAGGCTGGTGTGACCACCATAGAACATTGTTCCTGGGTTGGTGACAATGGCTGGGGCCGGGATTATGACGCGGATGTTGCGACCAGTGTGGTTGAGAAGGGCGTCTGGGTCAGCCCGACTATCAATGCTGGTTGGCAACGATATATTGGCACCAAAAATTTTGAATCAATGATTCAAGGTAACTATGAAAAAATGCGAGCGGCTGGCATTAAGCTAATTGCCTCGACGGATGCTGGTATCCCCAATGTATGGCATCACGATCTACCGAAAGCAATTCCTGTTTTTGCCCACTTTGCCGGACTTTCAAATGTTGAGGCGCTACGCGCTGCAACCAGTGATTGTGCCGAGGCAATTGGCCTGGGCGAGCAGGTTGGGCGACTGGCGGCGAATTTCGATGCGGACATTGTCTGCTTTGACGGAAATCCGCTAGAGGACTTGTCCCTATTAGCTAATCCAACCAGGGTGATGGCGCGTGGTGCCTTCGTGGAATAGGAATTCTGTAGGCGATATTCGGATTGGCGAACATTGACCATGCTAGCTAATCTACATCCTGATGTCCGGCGGATGCTAGTTGGCGCATCACTTGCCTTGTTGGCGACGCTTTACTGGTTAACCATGCCCCGGGTTATCACCCTTGAAGATGCCGGGCTGTTTCAAATGGTTTGTCATCTTGGTGGCATTAGCCACCCGCCAGGCTATCCCTTGTTCACCATGCTGTGTCAGCAACTTGTTGTTGGTGACTCGGTAGTCAGTGGTAACCTGTTATCGGTTTTCTTTGCCTTGCTGGCGACACTAGCCTGGTATGGTGTGGTGACACTGTTGACAAAAAACCACGTCATTGCCCTGATGGCGATGTTCGCCTATGGCGTATCCACAACCTTCTGGTCCCAGGCAATTATTATTGAGGTATACAGCTTTGCCGCTGCGAGCTTTATGGTTAGCTTGTGGTTGTTGTTAAAGTATCTTGATACGGACAAGACAAGCTATTGGTATGCACTGTGTCTTAGTGTTGGGATTGGCCTGTCGAATCACTGGCCACTCTATGTATTGTCCTGTGTCGCTTTCCCCGTCTTTATAAAGCTACACCAACCGTTGCTGGCAAAATTATCAGACTGGCGCTTTTGGCTTTGTTCTATTGGACTCCTACTGCTCGGCTTGTTGCCATATTTACAACTCTTGATGGTCAAGGACCCAATCACCGCTGTATTTGGTGCTGTCTCACCAGGGGAGTTTTTTGACTATGTTAGCCGTTCCTACTATGACGACAGCCGACCCGGGGCAACCCAGGCCGATAAACTGGATTACTTATTCTGGTTAGTGCCAGAGGCATTTATGCAGCTCAGTGCCGTTGGTGTACCGTTTATTGTCATCGGTCTTGTTAGATCCTTTCGGATATTAAAGCTAAATGAAGCAATCGCGTTGTGCCTGATGTTTTTAAGTACAACATTCTTGCTGATGTCACTGCTGGATATGAAATTCGAGCTACTATTTCAGGCGATATTCAGACCCTATCCAGTTATTGCTTATGCGGCATTGTCTCTGTGGTTTGCAATAGGTGTTGAGCAGACCCTGAAGCAACTGGACAGTGTGCCTGGGACGCTTCGAGGGATCATCGCGGCAAGCTTGTTGTTGGTGATGGCAACGATAAATTATCCCAATGTGGATCGAAGTTATTCTCGATTGGTCGATGAATACGGTACCCTGATACTAGAATCTTTGCCGCCCAATGCGATTTTATTCTTAACTGGTGACAACCAGATTGCGCCGCTTGGCTATTTGCATCTGGTTAAAGGAATTCGACCGGACGTGACCCTCTATTCTCATGAAGGTCTGGTATTTCACAATAGGCTTATGCCAGTCAAACGCCCACTTAAGGCCTGGCGTGCTGAGGTGAAGGCATTTATTCAAGCCCAGGATCGTCCTGTGTTTTCCATTGCACCAAAATCTTATGTCACCGTGGATTACGGACTCTACTATGGATTCGAAGAAAATCCTGATAGCAGCTTCCGGTTTAGTCGCAGGTTTGAAAATTTCTACGCCTATCTTACTGAGGTCTACCAGTCGGATCTGATCACAGATTCCCACGAGCAACAATTTGTCTATAACCTCCTGGCAGGCTTTACCAAACAGTATCTCGGCAATATGTTTAAAAATGGTATCGAGTCTATGAGTCAATCCCAGTTGCATACCCTAAAGGCTGCCCAGGATACTTTCCCAGGGAAATTGACGACCATCGAAGTATTTCTCCTTAGCGGGCGGGAATCGGATCCGAAATGGTTATTAGAAATGGCTTTGTCAGCGAAAGATCAAATTGATGAGACAACCCCAAAACAGCATCGAGCTGTGCTATTTGAGTATCTAGGGCTGATCTACCAGAATCTTGGTGAAAAGGACCTGGCAATAAGCTATTTTGAAAAGTCTCTGGCTTTGATGCCGGGGACCAATAACTTTGCTCGCTGTCATCTGGCGAAATTACAGGCAACATCAGAGACAGGAAATACCGAACTTGAATCAGCAGAACAGTGCCGCTAGCCAAATCCCTTTTATTCCCCGGTATGGGATGCCTAGCAAAGCACTAGTTTTCTGGTAGTATTGTCGGCCTTGGCTAATCGGAATTCTTTATAGTGGAGCGACGTGGTTTCCTAAAATTAATGTCAGCAGGCACCGCAACTGCGGCAAGTGCTGGATTGGTTTGGCGTTACTCGAATGAAGCTAATGTTGCTCCGATAATGGAAGATATGCCTGTTCAGGCTGGAGAAATCGACACTTCCATTCAATATTTAACAGGATCAGCGCCAAAAGTTGATCGATACCTCGACAGCTTCGAAGCGAAGCATATTGTACCGGGTGTGAATGAAGTCAACCTGGAAGCCTATTTACGTAAAATGCAGGACTTCGAAAATAGCCATGTCGAGGACGTGTACCTCGAGTATCAAAAATTTCCGATACTTATTAGTAGCTACAAGCGAATTGAGCGGGTTCAAAAACTTGTCGGCCACGGCAATTTTAATGTGCTTGGTTTTGACGAGATGATTCGCTTTAGTCGTAACTACAGCTCCATTGGTGCATTTCCAAAAGCAGAACTGGATTTTCTTGAGGGTATATTTTCAGACAATGTAACCCGCTATGGGTTTTACGGTGACAAGGTTATTCATAAGGTTACTGCGGTAGTCCAGGAGAAAGACAGAATTAAGGTTGGTAACACAGGTCACTTTCTATTTCGTGGTCGACCACTCGAGGTATTTTCGAAATTACAGAAGGATCTTGGTGAAGCGATAGAGCTGACCTCTGGCATCCGCAGTGTTGTTAAACAAACCTACCTGTTCCTGGCAAAAACCATCCAGTCTAAAGGTAACCTATCCAGAGCATCTCGAAGCCTGGCACCACCGGGCCATAGCTTTCATGGTATCGGTGATTTTGATGTAGGTAAGAAAGGCTTTGGCGCGATGAATTTCACAGCCGAGTTCGCGAAAACCGCGGAGTTTAAACGCCTGGTTGATCTTGGATATGTAGATATGCGTTATCCCGAAAAAAATCTGTTGGGGGTGAGATACGAACCCTGGCACATTAAAGTTGTGTAGTATGTTTTTAAGTGCTGCCGAAATTCAAATGTCCGGGACTAGAAGGTAGTTGCAACCGGAAATCAGGGGGAAAGATTTATGGAAGTAAGAACCGATGCTGAGTCTGACGCATGGCCAAAATTCCTATTATTTAGTGCCATCCTGACAATCGTTGTTTTGTTGGTTGGTCCACTTGGCTACAAGTTTGAATTGACGCCACTCGTTCCTTCGTTGATCTCCGTATTGGTTTCAATCGTCGGCGCGGGTTTGGTTTTCCTGGTTGGCTTGTGGATGGTGATCTCTGCAATACGAAAAAACCGCGTCCATGATCGTAACCTTATTCTGATTGCACTCGGGTTATGCCTCATTCCAATGATTTTCGTTGTACCACAAATTCTAAAAGCCCGTTCAGTCCCGCCAATTCACGACATTTCCACAGATACCCAGTCACCACCGGAATTCCATGCGATTGTTGCCCTGCGAGCAGGGGCGGCGAATGACCTGATCTATGATCATGAGGGCTCGGCTGCGAAGGCTCAAGAATTGCAGCTAGCAGCATATCCTGACGTGAAAACCTTCACCACAGAACTATCAGTGGAGGCAGCCACTAAACGTGCGGAAGCAGTGCTTCGTGACCAGGGGCTTGAAATAGTCGCTGTTGATCCAACAGCAGGGATTGTCGAGGCAACGGCAACTACCTTCTGGTTTGGTTTCAAGGATGACCTGGTTGTCAGGATTCGTCCTGGAGAAGTTAGCAGCGTCGATGTCCGGTCAGTTTCCCGGGTTGGGCAGAGCGATGTGGGCGCAAACGCCGCGCGGATCATGAAGTTCATTGAAGCCTTCTAGGGCTTCAATTCACCCCGAACGCTAACCCTTGAGCTTTTCTAGCAGCAGCTCGTTTACCTGCTGAGGATTTGCTTTACCCTGGGTTTGTTTCATTACCTGGCCAACAAAAAAGCCCATCAGTTTAGTTTTGCCTGCCTTGAACTGCTCAACCTGTTTTGGGTTTTCAGCGATAATTGTGTCGATAAGGGGTGCCAGGGCTGAGGTATCCGAGACCTGATTCAGATCGTTTGAAGTGATATATGCTTCTGCACTGGTTGCCTTTTTCTGCCACAGGGCATCAAACACTGTCTTGGCGATCTTGCCAGAAATTTCACCGTTACTAATCTTGCTAACAAGATAACCAATTTCTTTTGCGGCAACCGGTACTTCAGAAAAGTCCAGATCATCTTTATTGAGTCTGGCCATGGTTTCAACGCGAACCCAGTTTGCTGCAAGACGACCGTCGCCACCGGTGGCTGCCACTTCTTCAAAGTAGTCTGCTAGCTCAGGGGTGGAGGCCAGTATGCGGCTATCCGCTTCAGAGAGCGCATATTGGCTTGCAAAACGAGCAGCCTTCGCTTCTGGAAGTTCTGGCATATTGCGGCGGATATCTTCAATAAAGCCAGGTGCCAGTTCGATTGGTAGCAGGTCTGGTTCGGGAAAATAGCGGTAGTCAGTAGCAGTTTCCTTACTACGCATTGGCCTTGTTTCATCCTTGTCTGGATCATAAAGCCTGGTTTCCTGAACCACAGTACCGCCGGATTCTAATACCTGCATCTGACGATCAATTTCAAATTCAATTGCTTGCTCAAGAAAGCGGAACGAGTTGACGTTCTTGGTTTCTGTGCGAGTCCCTAACTCTGTGGCCCCTGCCTTTTTCAGTGATACGTTTGCGTCACAACGTAAAGATCCCTGGGACATGTCGCCATCTGAAACACCAAGATAGGTCACTAGCTGATGAATTTTCTTTGCATAGGCAACTGCTTCTTTTGCTGAATTCAAATCAGGTTCAGAGACAATTTCCAGTAGAGGTGTGCCAGCCCGGTTAAGGTCAATGCCCGTAGCATTGTGAAATTCCTCATGGACAGATTTGCCTGCGTCTTCTTCAAGATGAGCGCGAAGGATACGGATGGTTTTCAGCTCGCTCTCGTCTTCATCTGATTGGAGTGGGATCTCGACAATGCCGTGTTCAACAATAGGTTTTGCTAGCTGGGTAATCTGATAACCTTTCGGTGAATCAGGGTAAAAGTAATTCTTTCGATCAAAGGCGGAGCAGGTGTTTACCTGTGCGCCAACCCCTAGTCCAAAGGCCACAGCCTTCCTATAAGCCTCGATATTTACAACAGGTAGTACCCCAGGCATACCAAGGTCAATAGCGCTTGCCTGGGTATTTGGCTCGGCGCCAAATTGAGTGCTAGAGCCAGAGAATATTTTTGATTTGGTCAGTAGTTGGACGTGAATTTCGAGGCCAATAACCACATCCCAATCGCTGCGACTCATTGCAGTTCTCCTGGGGTTTGTTTGTGATGGTCAGTCTGTAACTGATACTGATGAGCGAGGTTTAAGATGCGCGCCTCATCAAGATAGTTGCCAATAATCTGTAGCCCAACTGGCATGCCGTCGCTAAAGCCAACAGGGATAGACGCTGCCGGTAGCCCGACGAGATTGCTGGTAATGGTGTAGATGTCTTGTAGATACATGGCTATCTGATCGTCAGACTTATCACCTAACTTAAATGCAGTTGTAGGTGTGGTAGGCCCTAGTATCAAAT
>CBDUKY010000014.1:0-16875 GCA_965367925.1 uncultured Pseudomonadales bacterium
TCTATTCGCGGGAACAGGGCCTACCAGACTAAATTTATAGCTGGATTCATCCCGCTTAAGAGGTTTTGTCTTGATCTTATGGTAGTCACTTTTCAGGTAGTAGATACCCATGCCGAGATTGACCTTGCCGTTGATCTTAACCTTGTGGGCGAGTTCAGATGCAGGTAGTTGATATGGCGTAATTGCTTCTGCATCGGGTACTTGAAAAGTAGCCTTGCCCCAACCGCCGGTTACTTCCAGATCATAGCTCTCATCCAGGATCGGTTCGGATCGAAGGACCTCACCGGGGATATATCTTGGGGTAATGGTCAGGGGTAGGCGCAGACTAAAGTCTCCAGATTCATAGTGCACCCGCTGGATAAAGGTAAGTTCGACAATAATCGTTTCGCCGGGTGGTATGTTGGCAACACGATTGGTAAACATATTCGGTCGTGATTGACTAACTAGGCTGGTACGTTTGCCTGCTGCTTTAGCCTGCTGGTAGATTTTCTTTGCCTGCTGTTTCTCCTTGATCTCACCGCGAATCACCCTGTTACCGACTTGCATGGACATTTTATTAACAGCTGCGTTTTCTGGCAGGGGAAATACATAAATACCCTCAACATAGTCGTTAGTATTGTTGCGGAAGTGTTGTTTTAGCTGCACGCTGGCTACTAGCCCATTGATGTCAAACTCAGCGCTCGTCTCCATCAAAATGGCAGGGTGATACTTCCCCTGGCTAGATTTAAAAAGTAGTTCGCCGCGCGAGATCTCATTCATTGCAACCTCTGCTATCTCGTCTTCTGCTGCTGGTGCAGCCATGGCTTGCGGCACCAGGGTAGCGCTACTGATAAAAATAAATGCAAGCAGGCGCTTCCAGGGGGTATGAAAAAAGTAACGGCACTGAGCGATAGCTATTGAATGCATTGTTTTTAGTCCTTATCTGCGAATGCGACTATTCAACCACTGGCAAAAGGCAGCCCTGGGGAGAAGTCAGGGATTTTTAGTGATGAAAAATGACGAAATGAGGCAATATGCAGCGTCGATGACTTTCTGCTGTAATGATAGGCACGGTATGGTTAAACAGAGGGCCAGGAGAGATGACTGAAGAGACAATACAATGGCGGGAACCAGTAGCTGGATTCAAATTTGAACCAGAAACTGTGGTGATTAGTCGCGAATATCAGCAGGAGAAGCTTGGTGCTTGCGGGTTATCTCCGGATACGTTTGGTGACCAGGTTGATGCATCATTTTATATCGGCATAGGAATCAGAACCGGTATTAGAAGTGGAATTAGCGCCGAGGGTAACGTCAATATGCTGACTCGCTTGATCCAGCATCGACCCGTTCTGCTAGACGAAGAGTTGACCGCAAAAGGCGAAATCATGGCTGTCACTCAGGTACCGAGGGGTTACGCCATTGATACGGAAGTGCATTTTTATAACCTTGATGGTCAGAAGGCGATCAGCACGATCCGCCGTTCCCTTAAACCGGATCCAGATAAACCGAAATCAGGTGCAGGTGATCGTCCCGCGCCGGTTATCGAGGTGCCTGGGGACCTGCGCATCACCGGCGAGCATCTTCTTACACCGGATCAAGTCTGTGACTACAGTACGGAAGGTAATTCGATCCACTATGAAATGGAAGCAGCAAACAAGGCCGGATTTCGCGCTCCGATTATTGGTGGTGGTATGGGGGTGCACTATTTGCTTGCGGCATTGAGACATGAGCAAGCACTTTCGCGTATTGATCTGGATATCTATTTTCGTCGGCCAATCTTCTGGGACCATCGATTTAGTGTTGGTTTATTAGAAGATGGTGGGGATCTTACGGCATGTGCCCTTGTCTCAGATGGCAAGGTGCTGACAGAGGCGCGCATACTTCAAATAGCCTAGGTATTATCGATTGCCTCGGCTGGACGCCGTGCGAGCTTTCTAAGTTTGATTGCGCCCATGCCTGTTGCGATTGCGACCAGGGTAAGAAAGGCAAGGCTGGCTGTGAAACCGCCACTATAATCGTAGAGTAGGCCGATTGTTGTCGGGCCGAGTACGCCACCTACTTCTGCCGCGGAAAAGAAAAAGCCGCTCGCAATACCCGCATACTTTTCTCCGATTGCTGGCAGTTCGACCAGGGTCAAAATCAAAACAGTCATCAATGACGACCTGGCAATACCTTGTAATATGAGGCCAGTAAACATCAATGGCGCGTCATTAAATTGCAATAAAATGCTTGCCCCTGCAGCACAAACACACAAACCAATGAGGATATTGAAGCGTCTTGCTTCTGTTGCAAGCCTCGGGATCAGCAGAGAACCTGCGATACCGATCACGGTGGGGATAGCCGCCCAGTAGCCTGCCTCGGTAAATGTCATGCCGCCGCTGCGCAGTAACTCAGGTAGCCAGTTATTCAAACCATGGTTAAACAGGAACACCCCGACACTCATAAACAGCACAAGAATAACCGCGGGCTCGCCAATAATATGCCTGAATACTTGCAGTTGGCCCTGTCCAGCAGTGCTGGTGTCGTTAGTGGGTTGCTGGGCATTGGGATGAGATGCGAGTAGTAACCAGACAATGGAAAATCCCGCGGCGACAGAGGCCCAGAGGAGCATAATATTGCGCCAGGAGCCTTCTAGATTTGGCAATAAAATGGAGTGGGTAAGGGTAAGTGAAATGATCCCACCAATGGCTGGCCCGGTCATATAGATACCCATAGCGAGACCGCGCTTTGAGCCAGTAAATAACCCCGTAACAACCTTGGGTGCACCTGCAGAAATAATTGGTCCACCAACGCCAAACAACATGACCGCCAACATCATGGTGGTAAAGTCCGATGCCAGGCCTCGTGAAAATAATGACAAGGCGACAATGAGGCCGCCCAGGGTGAGCGCCCATCTGGTCCCAAGTTTATCTAACAATATGCCGCAGGGGATAGCAGAACCAATATAAACAAACTGCCAGATGCCAAGAATGACCCCCATGGCGCCATAGGATAAATGCAAGTCCGCACGAATATACTCAACCAGTGGTGCAAGGCTTGTCGCCGCGAGTCCAAAGGCGGCATAGAGTAGCCAGACGCCGACCAATAAAAACCAGCGATAGTTTGTCGCGGAAGTCATGCATAGTCCTGATATAAAGGGATGCAGGTGCGCTTGTGAGGCGAGACTACCTGCCTGGTCCAATACGCTAATCTGATTCTAGCAACGAGGCATATTCAAGCGTCGTCCTAAAGGCGCCTTCTGTTATGCTAGAAACATCGCGAATACTACAAGGAGAATAATATCATGGCGAATTTTAGTGAGATTCCCTGGATCGCAAAACATATTGCTTTGTATCAATCGGACCCTGAAAAAGCACACGATTGGGATTCCTCAGAGCTTGGTGGACCAGGTATTTTGCCAACGCTGCTGCTATCAACAACGGGTCGTAAATCAGGTGAAGAAAGATTAGTGCCGCTAATCTACGGTGCAAAGGGGGAGAGTGTCGTTATTATTGCTTCCAAAGGCGGTATGCCGAGTCACCCGATCTGGTTTCTAAATCTTGAAGCCAATCCGGTCTGTGAGGTGCAGGTGTCTACGCGACATTTCAAAGCCAGAGCACGTATCGCTGAAGGTGAGGAACGAGAGGCATTGTGGAATATGATGGCTGATATCTACCCTCCTTACCTTGATTATCAGAAGAAAACCGAGCGTAAAATTCCTGTGGTTGTGCTGGACCCCGTATAAAGCGCGAGGCCTGTTGGAAAAATGATGAAAGCCAATGCAAGCATTTTACTTTTACACCCTGGAGATATGGGTAGTTCTGTTGGGGCCGCACTTCATGATCGGGGTCACAAGGTGTATTGGATCTCACAAGGTCGAAGCGCGGCCACAGAGAAGCGAGCCACTCGAGCCGGACTTATTGCATCGGAAACCTTGTCAGAGGCAATTAAAGGTGTCGATCTAGTCATCTCAGTCTGTCCACCGGAATTTGCATTGGCGGTTGCAACGCAGGTACAGCAAACAGGATATGCTGGCCTCTATGTAGATGGCAATGCAGTGTCTCCGGGGACCATGTTCAGTATAGAAGCGCTATTCGGTGATCGGCTGATAGATGGCGGTATTATTGGTCCACCAGCCTGGCGTCCTGGGGTCATGCGCTTTTATTTATCTGGATCTCGTGCCGCACAGGTTGCTGCGTTGTTTGAAGGCTCAATGGTTGATGCCAGGGTTTGTGCTGGCGGCGTCGGTAGGGCATCTGCACTAAAGATGGCCTATGCTGCATTCACAAAAGGATCATCTGCGCTGCTACTGGCAGTTCGTGCCATGGCTGAACATTACGGCGTTAGCGAGGCACTGGTTGATGAGTGGACAATTTCATCACCAGACTTGATAGCAAGATCAGAAAAAACTGCAGCAGGGACAAGTCCAAAAGCCTGGCGTTTTGAAGGCGAGATGTTACAAATAGCTAATAGTTTTTCCGAGGCAGGGCTACCCCACCAGTTTCACGAGGGCGCGGCGGCTTTATATCATCGAATGGCCAATTTTAAAGATAAGCCGCCCGCAGAATTGGAAACAGTTATTGCAGCGCTGTTGAAAGAGACCTAACGTCTATCAAGGCGAAATACCTGCCCGGTTTCAATAAAACTTTCAGACTCTTCAACGTCGTACTTGACGATGTATGCTTCAAGTACCTGTTTTATTTCAGCTTTTGCTGTCACCTGGGTTGCGGTGAGTTCGTAAATCTTGCCATCTAATCTGGCACGAACTTGAGGGTCCTCTGAGATAAAGGGGACCCAGCTAGCATCTCGGGTTGCAACATACAGGTTTGCGCCAATGCCAACGCCCCAGATGTTTACGGAATAAGGATCTGTCGGTCTTGTTTCCAGTTGAATGGTCTCTGGTACATTTTGCCAGGCGACCGGCACTGGATTGACAGTGCCAGAGAGTTTTTTCCCTGGAATCATCACAACAGGATCGCCGCAACTTGCCAATAAAAGCGTCAAAAACAACAGGGTGAAAATGCGCATACCGGGTCTCGGCTATTCGAAAAAGACAGGACTAGAGCTTAACAATTAATGGGAAACCAACTTGTGCATAAGTTTTGTCGCAGGCAATGGGTTGTACATGCCAACACCCTGGCCAGACCACATAACGGTAAAGTCTGGATCATTCTCGCTAGTTGCTGCTGCACGTAACTTGCGAGAAACAGAGTACTGCAATGGGTAGGGTAGTAGCGGCTTAGCAAGGTCTTCGACCTCGGTAATATACCGGTTTCTTAAGCCGCGGGCTGGTTTACCTGAAACGACTTCTGTTACCAGGGTGTCTGTTGCGGAAGCAGTTTCTAACTGTTGGCGCCAGATGGGGGCGATGGAAATTTCCTCGCAGCCTAAAAAGGCTGTACCCATCTGTACTGCGCTAGCTCCCAGTGCTGCGCAGGCAACAATTCCTCGCGCATCCATAATACCGCCAGCAGCAATAACCGGAATGGAAACCGCGTCAACAACTTGAGGGGTCAGTGCAATTGTACCGATCAGTGCGCTTTGGTAGTCGCCCATAAATGTGCCGCGATGACCACCTGCCTCACCACCCTGGGCAATAATTGCATCAACACCAAGGGATTCCAGATGCTGTGCCTCCGCTACCGTGGTCGCGCTACAAATGACTTTTGAACCTGCAGTGTGAATCTGTTCGACGTCGCTTGCCTCCAGACCAAAGTGATAACTGATGACAGGGACCTTTTCTTCGAGCAGAACCTGTAATTGTTCTTTTGCAGGTCCAAATAAAGGACCCGGGTCAGGTAGTTCACCCAGGTCATATTGATCATGAAACTTCTGCAATAGTGCTTTAAACATCGGGTCTGGCGTCGCGCCGGGGTCAAAGTTTTCACTCGCCGCGGCAAAAATATTGATGTTGAATGGCTTGTCCGTTAATTCACGTATTTGATGGATTACTTCGCGTAGTTTGTCTGGTTTTGTCGAAGCGGCGCCATAGCCACCTAGCCCGCCTGCATTGCTGACTGCTGCTACGAGTTGTGGGCTGCATGAGCCTGCCATTGGTGCTTGAAGAATAGGATGTTCGATATTGAATAAGGATTGAATAGATTTAGATTGCCACATGGATGCCCCCTGCTAACAGTTACAATTAGGCGGTTGTCGATGGATTACCGGGGTATGGTGGTATCTCCATCTGAGTCGGTGCATACACTACCAAACTTTGGATTGGGGTGGCACACTTAAAATTCTAATGTTACGCGCGACACCATCACTTATGAGAAAAATGATAATTGACACTGATACAGCCTCTGATGATGCAGTCGCAATCATGATGGCGCTGCAGGCGCCAGATGTAGAGGTTGTCGCGATTACCATTGTCGCCGGTAATGTTGATGTTAAACAGGCAAGTATCAATGCTAGATATACAGTAGAGCTATGCGGTAAAAGTGTGCCTGTCTATGACGGTTGCGATGTTCCATTAGTACGCGAGCGCCATGACGCGACATTTTTCCATGGTGAAGATGGCATGGGTAATATGTTCTATCCAGCGCCAAAAGCAGCGGCGCAAGCCGAGCATGGTGTCGATGCCCTGATTCGACATATTCGCGCGAATCCAGGGGTTACCCTGGTGACCCTGGGGCCTATGACCAATGTCGCCCTGGCGTTAAGTAAGGCGCCAGATATTGTCTCGCTGGTTGATCGATGTGTTGTTATGGGTGGTGCTGCCTGTGCTATTGGTAATATCACGCCTGCAGCCGAATACAACATCTGGTGTGATCCTGAAGCGGCTAGAATTTGCTTCCGCTCGGGCCTGGCTATTGAAATGGTGGGTTGGGAATTGTGCCGTGGTGATGCGAACCTTTCCGCAGAGGAAATGCGAGTCTTTAAAGAAGACATTAACACCACATTGTCGAATTTTGTGATTGATTGCAATGCGCAGGGTATTCGAGCTAATACCGAGTGGCTAGGTGACCCTGGGCTCGGGCTTCCGGACCCTGTTGCGATGGCTATCGCGTTGCAGCCTGATCTTTGTACAAAAAAGAGTAAACACTATGTGGATGTGGAGGGTGCGGGCACCTTTACGCGTGGTATGACTGTGGTGGATGCGCTTAATGTAGGTCAAGATGATCTTGCCAATGTTGCGATGTGGGCACCCCATCGAGCAAAGGGCGATCCACACATTACAGTGTGCTGGGCCTTAGATTGTGCCGGTTGGAAGTCACTTCTGCGAAGTGTCGTGAGCTGAGTTTTCGGCACCCACACCTGGCTCGGTGTTCGAGCCAGGCCGGGATATAAGAAGTTATAACAAACACCAGAGGGTTGAACATGAATGCACAAGATGATGCTGGCATCAGTGTCCTCTGCCGATGCCTGGCATCTGTTTCTATGGCCGATGGCGAGCTTGATAGCAGAGAGATTGCCACCATGCTCACAATGGTTGAGCAGGTGACCGGCGCCAGTGTCAGTGCCGATGACCTGGTGAGTGCGGCAGTTGATGTGAGTGAAGACAGACAGGCCTTTGAGGCTAGCCTGCTTTCCATCGCCGATGAAATTGAATCGGAATTTAAACTGCTAATTCTAAAGACATGTATTGTCGTTGGCCGAGCAGACGATACGATGATTTCCTACGAGCAAACTCACATTTATCGGATCGGTAAGTTACTTGGGTTTTCTGATGCGGAGATTGCTCGTCAGTTTGACATTATCACTTGAGGAGCCATGTCGTGATTGAAGGAAAATGCCATTGTGGTGCTATATCGATCAATCACCAGAGTGGTTGACCGCTTGCAATTGTTCTGTCTGTTATCGTCTTGGTGCCTTATGGGCCCACGGCGACGATACCCATATCACCCTAAATCATGAACCAGATGCGACTGAAGATTACATCTGGGGGGATAAGATGCTGGCTTATAAGCGCTGTAAGCAATGTGGATGCACGACCCATTGGCTGGGGCTGCCACCAGAGGGTGAAGGCCGAATGGCTGTCAATTTCCGCATGTGTGAAACTGCCGATATCGCCGACATCAGGGTTCGACATTTTGATGGTAGCAACACCTGGCAGTATCTAGATTGATTACCAGTCACATAGACCATTTAGCTTGAATAGCGCTAATTCAACAAGGATTCAAAATGCCTTTCGCTAAAACGGAAAGCCTATCTATTTACTATGAAATTTCCGGTAGTGGTATGCCGGTATTGTTTATTAGTGGTACTGGCGGGGATCTACGGGCAAAACCCAATGTCCATGACGGACCACTTGCAAAATCTGCGACAGTTCTAGCCTACGATCAGCGCGGCCTTGGTCAGACAGAAAAGCCGGAAGGCCCTTATACGATGGCGCAATATGCTGATGATGCTGCAGCCTTAATGGATTCGTTGGGCTGGCAAAAAGCGCACGTCATTGGTGTGTCGTTCGGTGGCATGGTGGCATTGCACTTCGCGCTTCGACATAAGTCGAGAATTGATAGGTTGGTGCTATGTTGCGCTTCTCCTGGTGGGGATATGCCTAGTTATCCATTTCATGAACTAGATCCTGATTTAACGGCAGAAGAGCGGGTCATCACCCTGATGGGTATAAACGATCTCCGACGGGATAAACAGTGGCAAGCAAAAAATCCCGACCTTGTTGAATCAATCATTCAATATACTCGTGATCATGTAATTGCTGATCATAGTACTGAAGAATTTAAACGTGGCGCCAGAGAACAGTTGTTAGCGAGAGCAGACCACGATGTCTGTGCGGATCTTAAAAAAATTGACCGTGAAACGCTAATCTGTGCTGGGAAATATGACGGTATTGCCCCGGTAGAAAATCAACAAGCCATGGCCGATAAGCTACCCAGAGCAAGGTTGTCCTGGTTTGAAGGCGGGCATCTATTTCTGGTTCAGGACAAGCTTGCCTGGCAAGAAATCATTGCCTTTCTAGGTGAGTAAAATTTTGCCTGCTGTTGCGACCTGGTAAATATGTTAGTCGATAAGCAGGTAGGTTAATAACGCCAGGTGAATGACGTGTTGGTGAGGATTTTGTAAAATCCGACCAAATTTACAGGATGGATCAGAGCAAGTATGAATCCATTTCAAGTCTTAAAAATTCATTAATTTCAATAGCATACCCGCAGTACTCGAAAGTTATCCACTGTCATCCACAAGCTATCCCCCGCTTTTATCAGGTTATGCACTTTTTATCCCCAGTTTATCCACCGCATGGTGCAATTGTTTCACTGGTCAAGAAAACTGCTTGTGCTAAATTACTTATCAACGGCAAAGGACAGGGGCTGTTAACCCCGCAGGGAAACGAACCTGGACTTTGAACCGAAAGACCTGTGCCGGGTCGGGGTCGCCAGGGCAACGGCGGCTTAAGGGCAGCAGCAGCTTCTCCGGAAGCAGCGGGAACTCCTCGGAGGGAACGTGTTGGTGCCCGGTACACTCATCGACGGCGATCGACCAGATGGGTGAAGACGTATGCAAAGCGTCTAAAAATAAGGACTTGAAGTCAACAGGTTGTGGATGCGTCAAAGACGTTTGGCGACGAGGCAACCACGCGATGGGAAACTGAGGTCAAAGGTACCCAGACTGAAACTCCGGTTTCTGTGTGGAATACCAGAGCCCACAGCGGAAAATCGCACCGGGTCAGCGGCGCCAGAACTTCGGTTCTGGACCGAGGGCTCAACCGAACGAACCGTGCGATGCTTCGGCATCCCTGCCTCGGCAGGCGCAATCTTCCTCGGAGGATTGATGGCAAGGGGAGTTTGGAAGGATAGACCTGGTGGTATGTTGATAATCTTCGGATGATCAGGGTGCTGCCCCGGCCAGAATCCTCATTATGAAACCTCGCTTCGGCGGGGTTTCTTTGTTTAAGAGAGGAGATATTTTTTGCAATGCGCCTCCTGGCCACCGCTGTTAACGAATACCTGCCAGCTAAGAAATATCGGGTTTGGTCTGACCCGGATTGTCTAATGCATCAAAAGGTGGTTTAGTTTCCGCTATCGTGTAATTGGATGGATGACCATGGAAATCTCGAGCATCATATTTTGGCTGGTTGTAGCCGGTACGATTGTCTGGGCAGTGTCTATATTCAACAACCTTGTACAGATGAAAAATCGCTACAAGAACGGATTTGCGCAGATTGAGGTGCAACTTAAGCGTCGTTACGACCTGATTCCCAATCTTGTCGAAACTGCAAAGGCTTATCTGGATCATGAACGAGAAACTCTGGAAGCGGTGATACAGGCGCGAAACAATGCTGCCGCGGGGCTTGCCAACGCATCCAAAGACCCAGGCAATGCTGGCGCCATGGAAGGACTTGCAGGCGGTGAGCAAATGCTAGGTACAGCCCTGGCGCGTTTTAACGTTGCGGTTGAAGCCTATCCAGATCTAAAAGCTAACCAGAATATGGCCCAGCTAAGCGAGGAACTAACCTCCACTGAAAACAAGGTGTCATTTGCTCGTCAGGCGTTCAATGATCAAGTGATGAACTACAACACCTATCGTCAGTCCTTCCCGCAAAATATTCTCGCCGGCATTTTTGGCCATACAAAAGATGCAGCGATGTTGGAATTTGCAGATTCGGAACAAATTCAGGCAGCACCAGCCGTTAAGTTTTAAGATCTGGTATGGATTTCTTTGAATCCCAGGATGCTGCCAATCGCAGCACAAGGTGGTTGTTAGTCCTGTTTTTACTCGCCGTGATTGGTATTGTTGCCGTGACCAACGGTTTGGTCTATTTGCTTATCCAGTTTCAAAGTATGGGTATATTTCACTATACCTGGGACACGGTATTGCAAGTGAGTGGTGCCGTCTTGTCAGTGATTATTCTTGGTAGCCTCTACCGGGTTTATTCACTAAAAAAAGGCGGCGAGGTTATTGCCGCTCAGCTAGGTGGAAAGTTGCTACTCAATGGTGGAGAAACGCTACAAGAACGCCGCCTCGAGAATGTTGTGGAAGAAATGGCGATAGCATCGGGTACGCCTGTCCCGCCGATTTACCTTTATGAATCTGACGGCATTAATGCGTTTGCTGCGGGTTATACACCGTCGGATGCAGTCATTGGTGTTACCCGTGGTGCAATCATGAATCTAAATCGGGAACAACTGCAGGGTGTAATTGCCCACGAATTTAGTCATATCTTGAACGGCGACATGCGGCTGAATATTCGTCTGGTAGGTGTGCTACACGGTATCTTGATGCTGTCGGTCATTGGTCGTGGACTGCTAGAAACGAGAGGTGGGCGGGCGCGAAAGTCCTCGGCAACAGCGGCAATCTTGATGATAGGTCTAGGCCTGTTTCTACTAGGGTATATAGGGAAAATATTCGGCGATGTGATTAAGGCTGCTGTAAGCCGACAGCGAGAATTTCTTGCAGATGCCTCGGCTGTCCAATTTACTCGTAATCCTGATGGCATCGCAGGTGCATTGCGGCGCATCGGTGGGTATAGGGTAGGTTCGCGGCTTCACTTTACTGGCGCTGAAGAGTTCAGCCATTTGTATTTCTCAGAAGGGATCCGCTCGAATCTCAATAGCTGGTTAGCAACTCATCCACAACTAGATGAAAGGATTAAGAGAATTCTACCTGGCTGGGACGGGCGTTTTATTGAGTCTGTACCTGTTGGTGTCCATGAGCCAGATCTAGCCCCTGGGGTTAGCGGTTTTGCAACCACATCAGGCTCAGAAGCGGTTTCAGCTAGCGCAATCTCCGCGATTGGCGCGCCTGGGGTGGGTCATATAGAACGGGCACAAAGCTTGTTGCGGCAAATACCCGGAAAGTTAAAGCAAGCAAGTTACGATGCATTTTCGGCCCGGGCGCTGGTCTATATGGTGCTGCTGGCCGATGAGGATCAGGTTCGAAAAACTCAGCTTGGTGCTATTCAAGAACATGCAGATGTATTTGTTCGTGCCAGGCTTCGAGAACTGATGGAAGACAATGAAGTCATCACACCAGAGATGCGTTTACCTTTGCTAGAGCTTTCGCTGCCAATTCTGCGTCAGCTAGGACAAGAAGAATTTGAAAGGTTTCAGTCGAATGTAAAAAACCTCGTTTCGTTAGATGGCAAGATGTCTTTGACAGAGTGGGCACTACAAACTTATCTGCTACATAACCTGGCGCAATCGCGGGCCGTGAAGCCAAGACGACCCTATCTGGATTTGGAAACAGTTGCTGAAGACATTCGGGTCTTATTGTCTATACTAGCCCATAGTGACAGTGCTTCTGCAGTTGCCGCGAGACAAGCATTTGTAGAGGGCCGTGATCTAGTGGAATTAACGGGTATCGAACTGCTACCGAAAGAAATGCTATCACTTTCTAAACTTGATGCTGCTATAGAAAGGTTGCAACAAGTCAATCCGCTTAAAAAACCAAAGCTGCTCAAAGCCTGTGCTGGAATGATTTTATCGGATGGTAAAGTGAGCCCTGTGGAAGCCGAGTTGCTGCGAGCCTTTTCAGATTCGTTAGATTGCCCGATGCCACCAATTCTTAAACACTAACTTACTACTGGCAGTTTCCTGATATGACAATCACTGAGCGACTAAACAAGATGTTGGCTGACGGCAGGGATGATCCGATGCTTCGCTTTGGGCTTGGTAGTGCCTATTTTAATGAAAAGAATTTTGATGCATGTGTGCCGCATCTTGAGGCTTGTATCGAGCAAGACGAACAATACTCAGCGGCATACAAATTATTGGGGAAGGCTTATATGAAGCTAGATAAATTAGTGCTCGCTCGTAGTGTGTTTAATCGCGGGATTAAAGTTGCCGTTAACCAGGGTGATAAGCAAACTGAAAAAGAAATCCGGGTTTTCTTAAAAAAGTTGGGTTAACCCACCTGCCTGACAGGCGCATTACTTGCTTGCACCCAACACAGCGCTGCTTCCAGATCGCGAAAGATTCCGACCTCACGAATACCTGGGTCACAGATTTCATGTCTAGCTGCTCGATAGAATTCTGCAAGCTCTGCCTGCAAATCATCTGCAACAACCAGAGAAGTTCTCGCACCTTCGTAGCTAGAATTGCTTGATATAGAACCTGTCGCAATGGCGAATAACTCGGCCTCAGAGATGTCCATCAGGCAACCACTGAAGTCAATACAGTGATTGAACCCCTGTTGCTCAGCGGTTAGCCAGTGTTCTTCACCATAGGAAACAAGATCTGCGCAGGAAACAATATCACTGCAGGTTGTATGCAGCATCCGAGCTTCAGTATCAATCTCGACAATAAACGCCATAAGCTATCAGTCACCTTGAATTTGGTAATTGTGGAGCAGGAAATGAGTAGCGACAAGGAAAATAGGGTCAGGTTTGAATATTTTAGACGAATTGGTGTCTGTCATATGAATTGAAAAATTGTCTGGCCAAATTTTAAGCAAAATCTAACTATGACTCCCTGTTCTCGAGGCTAACCGTAACGTTAACCTTTCTACAAAGTAATATCGAACTAATATTATTTGCACAAATCGGTGAGCAGGGCAAGAAAATATCAATAGGATTTCCTGATATAGGACCTGCTCGTCGGAGATCAAGCCGAAAATAGACGCTGCCATCCAAAGGGGGCAACCTATCTGGCGTGAATTGCCATGTGCGTCTATGATTAGCGCCACCAACTAAATGCAGGTGTCATTATCAAAACGCAATTATTTTTTCGCCTAACTATATGGCTGATACTCAACGTTAGCTGTACATCAATATTTGCTGCCGAGACGAGAAAACCTGTCGATCTTATCGTTGAAGGTGATTATCTAGTATTGATGGATAGTGATCATACGATAATTCGCCATGGTGCCGTTGCGGTTAAGGATGGTGAAATTGTTGCAACTGGTAAAGCCTCTGCGCTAGAGCAAGCATTTCTTCCTCAGGCAAAGATTAACGGTAAAGATCGAATCGTCATGCCAGGTTTAATCAATGGCCACACCCATGCCGCCATGACCCTATTGCGAGGGCTCGCGGATGATTTGCCACTGATGGAATGGCTAAATGGGTTTATCTTCCCCGCTGAAGTGAAATTTGTCGATGCCGATTTTGTCCGAATTGGCACGCAACTAGCGTGTTCTGAAATGCTAAAAGGGGGTACCACAACAATTGTTGATATGTACTATTTTCCAGATACAGTTGCCAGCGTGCTTTCAGATTGTGGTATGCGAGGTATTGTTGCATCGACGGTGATTGGTCAACCTAGCCCCGATGCGGAGAATCCAGAACAAGGGCTACTGAATACCACGGCTTTTATTCGTCGTTGGCAAGAAAGAGATTCTCGGATTACACCGGCGCTAGGCCCTCATGCAATCTATACCACCCGCCCTGAGACCTTATTGAAGGTACGTGATGTGGCTCTGGCCCTGGATGTGCCCATTAGCATGCATATTTCAGAGTCTGAATCTGAGGTTCAATATGCCAGGGAAATGTATGGCAGCTCGACCATTAACTTACTTGATGAAATCGGTTTTCTTGATCGAGGGCTGGATCTTATTGGTGCCCATGTGGTCTGGCCTGACCAGAATGAAATTCAGCTACTGCATCGTCATCAAGTCGGTGCAATTCACAATCCCACCTCTAATATGAAAGTCACTGCTGGTGTAGCACCTGTCGGCGCTTTGCTAGCAGCGGGGGTTTCTGTTGGTCTCGGCACAGATGGCGCCGCCTCCAACAACGATCTAGACATGTGGGAAGAGATGCGGCTCGCGGCACTTTTGCAAAAGTCTCACAACCAGGATCCAACAGCATTACCTGCAGAGCAGGTATTGAGAATGGCGACCCAGGGTGGCGCAAATGCTATTGGTCTGGGGGATGAAGTGGGATCGCTAAGCGTGGGTAAGCGAGCAGATATTATTCAGGTCTCCATTGCCTCGGCACATATGCAGCCTCTGTACAATGTAACATCCCATCTGGTCTATGTCGCAAAGAGTGAGGACGTCAAAACCGTGATTATTGACGGGCAGCTGGTGGTGGCGGATGGTGAGGTGTTGACTATTGCCGAGGATGAACTGGGTCTGGAAGTGAGAGAAATATCCTCCCGGATAGCAAAAGCCCTGTTACCTGGGGTGAATTAGTCATTGTCTGTCCAGATGAAAATTCAAGCTAGACCTTCTACTTGCTTGAAGCTTTAGTCTGTCGCTATGAATACTCAAACCGATAAAAATGCGACCACCGAATTATCTGTGTTCGGGATGAGCTGTCAGAACTGCGCCAATAAGATTAATCAGGGTTTGATTGAGCTTGAAGGCGTGACGTCCGCTGAGGCAGATGTTGAAAACAACCGGGTTAAAGTTACAGGTCAGTTCGATCTTGCCGAGGTCATAGGCAAAATCGAGACCCTTGGCTATACGAGTAGCTCTCCAGCGGAAGACATAAGGCCCGCAGAAAATGCCGCAGATTCCTCTGCAGCCGTGACGGAATCCGGGACTGGTTACCTGCTTTCTATAGGTGGTATGTCCTGCGCAAGCTGTGTCAATGCGGTGGAGCGGGCTTTGAATCAAGCGCCCGGGGTAGTTAAAGCTAGCGTTAACTACGCCGATGAATCTGCCTTTGTAAGAACAAAGGGGAGTCCTGAAGACCTCATCAAGCAGGTAGCAGCAGTTGGTTACTCTGCATCCTTACGCGGCAAGGAGGACAAAATAGACAAGGCTGCCGAGGCGCTGGCATTGTTTAAGGCCTCATTGATCAGATCCTGCGTGACCCTGGCATTTGCCAGTCTCCTCATGCTTGGTATGCAGGTTGGGCTGCTTGAGTTTGGCGCTGCAGGAATAGCCGGGACCCAGCTTTTCTGGTCTGGTATCGGACTGTTGGTGGCTGGATTGATGTATTACGCCGGTAGCCATTTCTACCTTAGTGCCTGGATGGCAGCAAAACATCTATCAACTACCATGGACACGCTTGTCGCCATAGGCACCTTTACTGCCTGGTTCTACTCGATGCTGGTTGTCATCCTACCGAATCTCTTACCTGTGGAATCCCGACATCTGTATTTTGATGCAGCGCTGTTTGTGATTGGTTTTATTAATCTTGGAAAAGCTCTGGAAACCTACGCGAGGAGTAAGACCTCCCTGTCACTGCAGGCGCTACTTGGGTTGCAGCCGAAATTTGCTACCAGAATAGATGACCAGTCGGAATCGCTGGTCAGTATCGAAACAATCGTAGTTGGCGACCTGATCAGACTTCATCCGGGTGAATCAATTCCCGTTGACGGCATCGTGGTAGAAGGCTTTTCTAGCGTCGATGAAGCGATGCTAACAGGTGAGTCTATGCCTGTGGAAAAGCGTGAGGGTGACAAGCTCACGGCCGGCACCTTAAATATTCAAGGTAGTCTGGTTGTCAGGGCGACCCAGGTTGGTGAAGAGACAACGCTTGCGAGAATGGTTGAGCTCATTGTCGAGGCGCAGAACAGTAAGCCAGCAATTGGTAAGCTCGCCGATAAGATTGCCGCTGTATTTGTGCCGCTAGTCATCCTATTGGCGATTACTGCTTTTATCGCCTGGTGGCTGTTGATACCAGGGGCAGGTTTAGACATGGCCATCGTCACCTTTATGAGTGTGCTTATTATTGCCTGTCCTTGTGCCCTTGGGCTGGCGATTCCCATGTCTATCATGGTGGGTATCGGTAAGGCAGCCAATAACGGCATTCTGGTCAGAAATAGCGATGTATTACAAACAGCCAGCAAGCTATCACTACTGGTACTTGATAAAACCGGCACCCTGACAATTGGCAAGCCAGAGGTGATAGATCTGCAAACTGCTGATGAAACTGGCATGTTAGCTATTCTCTATAGCCTCGAATCCTTGTCTGAGCACCCCCTTGCAGTTGCCATCTGTCAATACTGTCAAGGTCGAGACGTGAGTAAGCATCGGGTAGAAAACTTTGTCTCCTCACCAGGTGGTGGTGTTACCGGGGTC
Source organism: uncultured Pseudomonadales bacterium (assembly GCA_965367925.1). GTDB lineage: Bacteria > Pseudomonadota > Gammaproteobacteria > Pseudomonadales > Azotimanducaceae > JAHRVQ01. The sequence goes on from CBDUKY010000014.1 coordinate 16,825, forward strand.
ATCAATGGAGAAATTTGCCATGTTGGTAATTATCAGCATCTGATGGTGAAT